>DASUMN010000059.1:0-11375 GCA_036277675.1 Nitrospira sp.
GTGATGATTTCCCGTAGCCGCACGGAGGCACGGAGAAATTCGTCGCCCTTCGCCAGTTCCGAGCCCTGTCCGGCGCTCAGTTTGTCGTATTCAGTACGGATGTCCCGGAAATCACGCTGCAGATTCTTGTGCATCGAACAGGCGGCGCAATACCACTTGGGGCTTTGATCAGACGAGGGAGACAGGCGGTCGTAGGGACGGCCGAAGAAATCTTTCCCCAACGAAAACTTCATGAGTGGGCCGCCCGACGCACCACAGCCCTGACAGGTTCCCGTGTCCATGCTGCCCTCCTTTAGGATTCTTCGTATCGATGGGAGCGGGGCAATCTTACACCAGAGGTTTTTTACGTGTCTAGCGGCAGATCGCGGTCTGGTATATTTTTGCCATGATGATGGAAGGACGGAGCATCAGAGGTCTCGCCGCCGGTGTAGGAATTTGTGGCATGACCCTCTTCATGGTCGAACAGGGCCACGCAGGTCTCTGGCAATGTATCCGGGCGGATGGGCCCGTCCTTTTCAAAGATGGAGGTGGACCCGGATGCCGTGAAATGGGCGCGTCAGCCGAGATCCAGTCAACCCGGGTCCCCAAGCAGGGTGGTACGGCTGAGCTCCAACCAAGGCGTCAGCCAGACAAACCGGGTTCGTTACCGGACAAAACAGCAGGGGAAGTGTTGTCTTCCCGTTCTTTTTCACCGGCGTCACGAATCATTCCTGCTGTCAGTTATCGTGATGTGGTTCCAGAAATGCGGGCCAAAGG
Organism: Nitrospira sp.; assembly: GCA_036277675.1. GTDB lineage: Bacteria > Nitrospirota > Nitrospiria > Nitrospirales > Nitrospiraceae > Nitrospira_D. The sequence goes on from DASUMN010000059.1 coordinate 757, forward strand.
CTGGAGTATCCCGAATAAAGGTGATATTCAGTTGTTGCAGGTAGACGTGAGGTATGTGCCCGCTGGCACTGGCCCGTCCATCACAACGGATCATCATTTCATGGAAGAAGCCAGGCAGGCCTTGGGTGTGGCCGTGCTGGCGGCCGCCAAGGCTCTGCGGTATGACCCCCGATTTCTTCATGTGGATTTGACCATGCCGATGGCACCGGGGTCGTTTCACAGTGGAACGCAAATCGATGGGGCGAGCGCAAGCGCCGCCTGGGCAGTGGCGGTGACGTCGGCGATCTTGGGTGATGCGCTACGGCAGGATGTGTGTTTTTCAGGAACAATCGATAAGAATCTCGTTGTCGGGCCTGTCGGAGGGTTAGAGCATAAGATCGAGGGTTGCCGCCTCTTGCCGCAATTTCATGAGTTGCTCGTGCCGGCGGGGCAGCGGACGTTTGCGATCACCGATAAAGGAATGGCACGATCGATCACGGTGACCGAAGTCTCAACGTTGAGCGAGGCCTATGAAGTCGTGACAGGCCAACCGCTTAGACCGGCTCCATAGGTGTTCGATGATGATAGGTATTCCAAAAGAAATCAAAGATCACGAGTATCGTGTGAGTCTCACGCCTGACGGAGTGGCCGCGTTGCGCCAGGCCGGGCATGAGGTATGGGTTGAGTCATCCGCCGGGCAAGGGAGCGGGTTTACCGACGACGAGTACCGGCAGGCCGGGGCCTCGATTGCCGTATCGAAAGAGGAGGTGTTTCAACGGGCTGATCTGATCGTGAAGGTCAAGGAGCCATTGCTTGTGGAGTGCCCGCTGTTTCGGCCGGGCCAGGTCTTGTTCACCTATCTTCATTTGGCGGCATTTCCGGAGTTGACCAAGACATTACTGGATAAAAAGATCACGGCTATTGCGTATGAAACGACGATCGCCAAGGACGGCAGCTTGCCGATGTTGAAGCCGATGAGCGAAATCGCCGGGCGGATGTCGGTGCAGGTTGGCGCGCAGTACTTGGAGAAAATTCATGGCGGCCGGGGTGTGCTGTTGGCGGGTGTTCCCGGTGTGACACCGGGCCATGTTGTCGTGCTCGGCGCCGGTGTGGTGGGGACTTCGGCGCTTCGCATCGCCGCGGGTATGGGAGCGCAGGTGACGGTTCTCAATCTTGACGTCGAGCGGCTGCGCTATTTGGACGACCTCTATGGTGGGCGTATTATCACGCGTGCCGCCAGTGCCGCTGCGATTGAACAAGCCGTCTGCGACGCGGATCTTGTGATCGGGGCGGTGCTGGTTCCTGGCGCGAAAGCCCCGAAGTTGGTGTCGCGCGCTGTCGTCGCCCGGATGAAGCCTGGGGCAGTGGTCGTCGATGTGTCTGTGGATCAAGGGGGCTGTTTCGAGACGACGAAGCCGACGACGCATTCCGATCCGGTGTATGCCGTGGACGGAGTCCTGCATTACTGCGTGGCCAATATGCCAGGTATCGTGCCGCGTACGTCGACCTGTGCGCTGACAAACGCGACCCTGCCGTATCTTCTTCGACTCGCATCGGAGGGCGTCGATCGAGCGATCCGCGCCGATGTTGGACTGGCAAAAGGCGTCAACATAAGGGACGGGCAGGTAACCTGCCAGGGGGTAGCGGAGGCCCATGGGTTGCGTTTTACCCCTCTCTTGTAAGACAATCCGTTTCCCGCTTCTTGTTTCTCACGCTCTCGTCGGGGCGTAGCGCAGCCCGGTAGCGCACTGCGTTCGGGACGCAGGGGTCGGAGGTTCAAATCCTCTCGCCCCGACCACACCGCACTTCGTGCAACCCGGCGCCTCTTTATCGCGCTATCGTATTGAGGCGCCGGATAGACACCTCCAGTTATCGCAGCTGAGAAATTGCTCGTACCGTTGCCTCATCGGCGTTAGCCATCCTGTATTGACCGCAACCGATAAACACCTAAAGTAATTCTCTTCTCGGCCCCCGCGCGGAATTGTAAAAGACGTGACGCATCTAGAGAGGTGTGAGAATATCCGGTGAACGTGAGCGGCTACAGAGGCTCCATGTCTGCTAACAAGTGCAGCCAAGCGGATGACTGAGTCGATCGGAGAGACGTCGGTTCGTGCACAGATCATCGTGAGGGGCCGTGTGCAAGGCGTGGGGTACCGTGCCTTTGCCGTTCGTATGGGGATTCGCCACGGGCTGTTCGGCGGGGTAAGAAATCTTGACGACGGCCGAGTTGAATTGGATGTCGAAGGAACACGGACGGCGATCGAGGCTCTGCTGGGTGAGTTAAAGATTGGTCCGTTGGGCGCGCATGTGACGGGAGTTGAGGCTGAGTGGAAGCCGGCGACCGGACGGTTTTCTGGTTTCGTGATCTGGTATTAGTACGGGGTGAAGAGGGAGCGATTCTGAATGGGGCGATCACGCGGGGCACAGCTGGCAGTGAGCGATGTCGGGCGACGAACCGTCGACGACCATGAGGAGGCCGTTGTCGAAGGCATCTCTGATCATGCCGAAAAGGAATCCGGTCGTTCTGAGGGACTGGATACGCTGAAAAGCTATCTGCGGGAAGTCCGCCGCTCCACGCTGCTCACGTTCAAGCAAGAGCAGCAACTGGGTAAGCGGGTGATGGCCGGCGACGAGCAGGCGCGCCAGCAGATGATCGAGTCCAATTTGCGTCTCGTCATCAGCATCGGCAAGCGATACATGCATCGGGGGTTCCCATTTTCCGATATCGTCGAAGAAGGCAATCTCGGGCTCATCAAAGCCGTCGAGAAATTCAATTACAAGCGAGGATTCCGGTTCAGTACCTACGCGTCTTGGTGGATCAGGCAGTACATCGAGCGGGGTATCATCAATCAAGGGAAACTGGTGCGCCTGCCTGTGCATGTCGTGGAACGGTTGAATCGTTATCTTGGCAAGGTCGAACAGTTGGTGCAGGAACTCGGGCGCGAGCCGATGGCGCAAGAAGTGGCCGTGAAGATGAAGACTTCGGAAGAGGAAGTCTTGGATCTCAAACAACTGGTACGGACGACCTGTTCGCTCGACAGTCCCATCAACGATCGGACGGATACGTTTCTCCGTGACGTGATCGAAGATCCCGCCGGACTGTCGCCTGACGAGACGGTCGACGGGGTTCGGCGCCGGGCTGACCTGATTGCCTGGGTCAAGGAGTTGCCTGAGAAAGAGCAAACTGTTATTGTGTCGCGGTTCGGGCTCAACGGTGACGAAGCGAAGACGCTGGAAGAAATCGGCCGGGAGATGGGATTGACCCGGGAACGGGTACGGCAGATCGAGATGACGGCGTTGGTTCGGCTCCGGAACACCATCGAGCGGAAAACCATGACACAGGAAGATTTGCTCTAACTCCGTGGCCGCCATCGACTACCGCTCATTGATCCGCGAAGTCCCGGACTTTCCCAAGCCCGGCATCTTGTTCTATGACATCACGACGCTGCTGAAGAACGCCGAGGCAGTCCGAAGTCTGGCCGACGACTTGGCGGGCCGATACCACACGCAGCGGATCGCGAAAGTCGTGGGGATCGAATCCCGCGGATTCATCTTCGCCGGAATTTTGTCGGCACGCCTGGGTGCTGGGTTTGTTCCCGTTCGCAAACCGGGAAAACTGCCGGCTGATTGTTACGAAGTAAAATACAGCTTGGAGTACGGTTCGAATTCCCTGGCCATCCATCGCGATGCGATTGGCATGGAAGAGCGGGTGCTGATCGTAGACGACCTCTTGGCCACGGGGGGCACCGCGGAAGCGACGGTCAATCTCGTTCGCCAACTCGGCGGGAACATTGTCGGCCTCGATTTTCTTGTGGAGCTGAAGAGTCTGAACGGCCGTGACAAGCTGGCCGGATACGAGGTGCATTCCACCGTTCTCTATCCATAGTCCGTCACCTCTTGTCAAACAGGAGATGGCGTGCTATAGATGCCGGACTTTTTCCCGTCGCAAGCTTGCCAAGAGAGTAGAATCGTTATGGCGACGAAGCCGCAAGCGAAGAAAAAATCTGTGAGCAAGCCAAAGCCCAAGCCAGTTCGGGCCGTTCCTAAGAAGGCCGCCCCCGCCGTTCCCTCAATCCCCGTAAAGTCAGCATCCGCAACCGTGGTGGCTGAACCGGTTCGACCCAAGGAAACAGCCAAAGAACGAGAGGCGAGAGAGCGTCGGCAGGAAGTGCTTCACAAGATGCTCTTGGGCAAACGGCAGGAAATCATCAGGGAAATCGAGGAAAGCCTGGGGCAGTCGCTGACGGAGGATCAGCAGCGGAGACTGGAGTCGGCGCGTGATGTCGGCGACCAGGCTTTGATGGATCTTGAACGTGAACTCGGTATCTCGTTGATGGAGATGCGCAACCGCCGCAGGCAGTCGATCGATGAAGCATTGATGCGGCTGCACGAAGGTACGTACGGCATGTGTGCCGAATGCGGTGTCGAGATCAGTGAGAAACGCCTGCAAGTCGTTCCCTTCGCCAAGCTCTGTGTCGAGTGCCAATCCAAAGAAGAGTTGCTCGAGAAAATCGAGAAGGAAGAAGACCGCGATTAGCCTCTGTTTGGGATTCCCCTCGGCGTTCGCTCGGCACACGCTCCAGCTTCCATCACTACGTATCGCATCCGATCGGGCACAACCGCGCTGTCGGCGTTTCAATCAGCTGAAGAGGAGCGAGTTGTCAGTGGGACTGCTATGGGCACAGGCGTGACTCAACCAGCTGTCGTCCTGGCCAGTGGAGGACTGGATTCTACCGTCACCGCCGCGGTGGCCAAGCGTGACGGGCATGATTTGTACTTGCTGACCGTGGCGTATCGGCAGCGGCATGCCGTTGAAGTGGAACGGGCCGGCCAGGTTGCGGCTGCACTGGGTGCTCGGCGTCATCTCATTGTTGATGCCGATTTGCAGGCGATCGGGGGTTCGGCACTCACCGGAGATTTCCCAGTCCCCAAGAATCGGACGGACCTGGATCGGGAACAAGGTATACCGATCACCTATGTTCCAGGAAGAAATCTGATTTTTCTGTCCCTGGCCTCGGCGTATGCGGAAGTGCTGAGCGCATCTGTCATCTATTTCGGTGCCAATGTGCTGGATTATTCCGGCTATCCGGATTGCAGCCCGGAATTTATCCGAGCGGTTGAGGCAGCCGTTCAGATAGGGACGAAAGCAGGAGTGGAGGGAAGGGGCATGGACGTGCGGGCACCACTGCTCAATATGACCAAGGCCGACATCATCAGGCTCGGCATGACGCTGAATGTCCCGTTCCATCTCACCCACAGTTGTTACGATCCAATCGGCTCGCTGGCTTGCGGACAATGCGACAGTTGCCTGATCCGGAAGCGAGGATTCTTTGAAGCAGGAGTTGTAGATCCTGTCCCCTATGCGGTACCCTGAAACAGGGGGATGGTATATCCGCTGAAACAAACCAGATGAACGGGATGCACACATGAACATGAGCAGGAAGGTCTTACAGGCGATGCGGAGGAGTGTGCTAGTACTGGCGCTAGGAGCCGCTCCGGCGTGTAGTCAGGGCGAGGCCCAGCAGCAAGGCGCGGCACAGGCCGTACCGGCTGAATTCCAAACCGGTGAGCAGAAGTTCATGGCCAATTGTTCTGCGTGTCATGGAGTGGGTGGCGTCGGGACCAAACAGGGGCCGCCGCTCGTCCACAAGATCTATGAGCCCAATCATCACGGCGACGCCGCATTCCAGCGGGCCGCCGCCAACGGCGTCCAGGCGCATCATTGGCAGTTCGGCAACATGCCGAAGATTGAAAAGGTCACGCCGGACGACGTCGAGCGGATCGTGAAATACGTTCGCTGGCTCCAAAAACAAGCCGGAATTTTCTAGCCAAATTCTAGTCGAGGAGTCAATTGCGATGGGTGAAGCCAAGGACAATAAAGACAAGATTCTTTCACTGAATGTGCGACTGAAGGCCAGTGAATCATCGGCGCATCCGCGTGCGGCTAATTATACAAACGCCAGCGTGGCGCAAGGCATTGCCTATCTCGATTTTGGTTTTATTGAGCCGGCGCTGCTGGCCGCCATTGCAAAGAATGCAAAGGATGGTCAAGCTGCTCCCAAGGGATTGGACGGTGTTCTGGTCACTCGAGTCGCGATGGGTGTGGACGTGTTGGCGCGATTGCATCAGCAAATCCAGCAAATTTTGATGGGCGTGCGGGAAGCCAGAGGGCAAAAACCGAATGTGTAAGAGTGCCGCAGTAGCCCAAATCTGATAATGGCTTGAGTGGTTCTCACGAACAAGAGGAGAACCGTGCCAGAGACTCACCGGGCTCGCCTACTGTAGGTGCCTGTGTTGTGGTGCTATCCTCAGTTCTGCCATCCGCAGTGAGATTGCCTGCCAGTTGAGACGGTAGACGGCTGTTTTCCCCGCTGCTCGGACGTGTCCTACTGCGTGCGTTCGTGCCGCTGATCTTGACGCACATCGTGGCGTGTAACCCGCTTCTTGAGGCATTCAATCCCCCGGGGTGCGGATGCGACGGAACAACTTGACTTGCCTCTACCCCTCACTCACACTCGCATTCATGTACGACCTCTCTGAAAGTGATTTGCTTCGATTGTTGGCGGATCGTGCAGGGATTGCGGCGGACTATTATGATATCGCCGGTACACTGCATGTCACGACCGATGAGACACGCCGTGCGATATTGGCCGCGATGCATTTGCGTGTGGAAAACCGCGCCGAGCTGATCGAAGAGCTGACTGCCTGGGACAATCGGCCGTGGATTCAGCATTGTGAGCCGGTTCGCATCATGAAATTCGGGCAACATCCCGGTACTTGGTCGTTGCATGTGCCATGCGAGAGTCATGAGGATTCGCTGATTCGGGTGCGGTGGTCAGTCTTATCTGAGCGCGGCGCGCTGTGCCATGAATGGGAAGAAGGCCCTGGTCTCAAGGTTGAAGAAGTCCGCATCGCCGCTGGCCGGCGATTCATTCGGATGGAGTTCTCTCTTCCGCAAAACCTTCCGCTCGGATATTACACGGCGAATGTCCAGGTGCGAGGCGGGAGCGTTGAACTCACTGCGGCATTCCGTGTGATCGTCGCCCCCGAACGCTGTTTCGTTCCCGAGTGGTTCGAGCGAGGGACGCGTCTGTGGGGGATTGCATTGCAGCTCTATTCGTTACGGAGCGATCGCAACTGGGGGGTGGGAGATTTTCAAGATCTTTCAACTGTGGTGGATTGGGCTGGAAAACAGTTGGGTGCAGCAGTGATCGGGTTGAACCCGCTGCATGCGATGAAGAACACGACGCCCTATCACATCAGTCCCTATTCGCCGACCAGCCGGTTGTTTCTGAATGAGTTGTACATCGACGTCGAGCAGGTCGATGAATGTCGGACAGATCCGGGGGTGTGTGCCTGCCTGGCCGATGCCACGTTCCGTGCACGACTTGACGCTGCCAAACGAAGCACATTCGTCGATTATGACGCAGTGGCTGAGGTGAAACGCACGGTGCTGGATCTGTGTTATCAGGCATTTGCACGCGAAAACTTTGAGGGTGGTGATCCTGATCGTTTGCCGACGACCGAGCGCGGGCGCCTGTTTCAGCAGTATGTTCGGCAGGAAGGGGAGACTCTGGCCCACTATGCGTTGTTTCGGGTGCTGGAGGAAGAACAAAGGGGCGAGTCATCGCCGCCTAAAGTATGGATGGATTGGCCGGAGTCATATCGAGATGTGTCTTCAGATGCGGTGCGTGAGTTCAAGCGCCGGCATGCGAAGAAGATCCACGCGGTGCAGTACATACAGTGGCTGGCGCATGGTCAATTGAGCGCGCTCGTCGACAAAGCTGCGCACGCGGGCATGCCGATCGGTCTCTACTATGATCTAGCGTTGGGCAGTGACCGTGCCGGGGCTGATGGGTGGCGCTTTCAACCTGTACTCGCGATGGAGGCGGACTGCGGCGCTCCGCCCGACGCGTTTGCTCCAGAAGGGCAAAATTGGGGATTTTCACCGGCCGATCCGATACGGCTGCGCGCAAACGGGTATGAGTACCTTATTCAATTATTGCGACGAAATTTTCGCTATGGCGGGGCTATCCGGCTCGATCACGTAATGGCGTTGTTTCGGCTGTTCTGGATTCCACGCGGCATGCCTGCATCGAAAGGTACCTATGTGCACTACCCGGCGGATGATCTGCTGGCGATTCTCGCGTTGGAAAGTGCGCGGGCCAAGGTGCTGGTCATCGGGGAAGATTTAGGTACCGTGCCTGACTGGGTGCGGCAGAGGCTTGGGACGAGCGGGGTCCTTTCGTATCGCGTGTTTTATTTTGAGCGGACATGGGAAGGGGGGTGGAAGCCTCCTGGAGCCTATCCGTCCCAATCGCTCGCCGTTGCGGCAACCCACGATTTGCCGACGCTCAGCGGGTATTGGGAAGGTGCCGACATTGAGACGCGGGCCGAATTGGGCTTCTTTACTTCGGAGGATGCCAAGATGTCGGCGTTGGCAGATCGACAACGAGAAAAAGCCGCGATCATGGCAATCTTGCATTCGGAGGGACTCTTGTCGAGCAATCTGTCGGGGGATTTGTCTCAATCTCCGGCAATGACATGGGAGTTGGCCAAGGCGATTCACATCTATCTGGCTCGCACACCCGCCTGGTTGGTGCTGGCCAACGTCGAAGATGTGATCGGTACACGGGTGCAGACGAATGTGCCGGGAACGGTCGACCAGCATCCGAACTGGCGCAGAAAACTGACGTTGACGGTGGAGGAACTCATCCGCGATAACCGGTTTGAACAGCTTGCGGCGGAGTTGCGTTCATTGCGGTCCCTTGTGTAAGAACATGCCGTATGCACGAGATCGTTCCAGCGCCATCATCGGTCGGCCATGACGCAGCGTAACCATCTTGTCCTGTCCATCGCCGCCGCCTGTGTCCTTGTCATCTTTGTCATCGAAGAATTCGCACCCGCCAACGTGGTCGGCGCCTATGGATATGTGTTGCCGATTCTCCTTGTGTCCACCCTTCGCAGCCGGACGCTGATGTTGGTCACCGTCTTGGTCTGCGTGGCCGCCACCTATTCGGGCTTGTTACAGCCGACCAAGCCTGGCCGGTTTCAGGCGGCGGTCATCAATCGCAGTGTTGTGGCCGGCGTGTTATTGCTGGTGGCCTACCTCGGCATGAGTTGGGAGGAACGGAAGGCTCGTGAAGAAGAGGCGCAGGCAGCGTTGGCGCGTCAGACGGAAAATCTGCTGAAGGCAAACGCACAGTTGGTGGAGGCAAAGGATCAGTTGAATCGGTCGGAACGATTGGCGGCGGTGGGGCAACTTGTGGCGTCCGTCGCGCATGAAGTGGGCACACCGCTGCATTCGATCGCCTGGCATGTGCAAGCGCTGGCGGAAGAGCCGACACTGACACCTGAGATGAAAAAACAAGTCACCGTAATCGATGAGCAACTGACGCGGGTGGTGCGGATCATTCAGGATCTGTTGTCATCCACGCGGCCACGCCAGCCGCAGCCGAGCTGGTTGCCCGTCGAGCACGTCATCAGCCCCGCAGCCGTGCTCATGGAACCGGCCTTCCATGCCAAGGAAATCTCATTCACGGTGGAGATCCCGGCGAACCTTCCGTACGTATGGGCCGACGCGGAGAAAATGCATCAAGTGTTGGTGAATGTGCTGGCCAACGCATTGGCGGCCACCCCTTCCCATGGAGCGGTCACGATCTCGGCGGAGGCGCGCGGGGCCTTGCCCGATGAACTCGACCGAGGCCGCCGTGTGGCCGATGCGATGTCGCCCCTCGTCGTCATGATCCTGGTGCAGGATACGGGATGCGGGATGCCGGAGACCGACGCGCAGAAAGCCTTCGAACCGTTTTTCACCACGAAGGCTGTTGGCAAGGGAACCGGGTTGGGGCTATTCTTGAGCCGCGAGACCGTCGTGGCCCACGGAGGTAGCCTTTCGCTCGGTAGTGAAATCGGGCGGGGAACGACCGTGACCATCACCTTGCCAGGACTTCAGCCCGCTCTCAAACATGCAGAGGAGAGAGCCTAATGCAGCCAGCGACCATTCTCGTGGCTGACGATGATGCCGTGGCCCGTGAACTCTTGGCTGAGGCCTTGAAGAAAGAGGGCTATGCCGTCGAGGCGTTCGCTAGTGGTGAAGAGGCCATCGCCCGCGGGTGTCAGGGGCATGTGGATGTGGTCTTGACCGATATCCGCATGGGCGCCGTCGATGGGCTCACGGTGTTGCGGGAATTCAAGCGGATGAGCCCGAATACGGCGGTTGTGGTACTGACGGCATTTGGGTCGTTGGAAGGCGCGATTGAGGCCATCAAGCAAGGTGCCTACGACTATCTGGCGAAGCCGTTTAAGAGGGAAGAGATCAAATTGGTCGTCAAGCGGAGTCTCGACCACTGCCGGCTTCTCCGAGAAAATGCCAGGTTCCGTCAAGAGTTGAAGAGCAAAAGTGATTGGTCTCCATTGGTGGGAAGCAGCACCGCCATGTTGGAAGTGTATAAATTGGTGGCTCGGGTGGCGGAGAGCAAAAGCACGGTGTTGCTCCAAGGGGAAAGCGGAACCGGCAAGGAGCTCATTGCTCGGGCGATCCATGCGAACGGTCCTCGCCGGGACAAGCCCTTCGTTCCGGTCAATTGCGGCGCCTTGCCTGACAACCTGCTGGAGTCGGAGATGTTCGGATATGAAAA
>DASUMN010000060.1:0-4659 GCA_036277675.1 Nitrospira sp.
AAGTCACGGATCAGTGGGCGGCGCTGCTTGATGGGGAGTGCCGGTCCATTCTCCGGCAGAAGAAAAACGTGATTCTGGAATGTTCCCGGTTGGATTACGTGGATAGCAGGGGCGTGGAGGTCTTCAACAACTTCCCGCGCAAACAAGTCACCCTTATGAGCGCTCCTCGTTTCGTCGTGGAGCTGCTTCACGTTGGAGGAGGCCGATCATGAATGCAGCCGCTACGATCTACAGTGAGTCATTCGGACAGTCGCCCCTGGTTTTGCCTGGTGCGTCGTCCGCGCAGATTCATTCGGTGCCAAACGATGAGCAGAAGCTCCTCACGCGGCTGCGCCAGCGCGACGAACAGGCATTTGACGAACTGGTCACCAAACATCACGGGGCGCTGATTCGTATGGCCATGGGTCACGTGGGGGATCGGGAAGTGGCAGAAGAAGTCGTGCAAGACACCTGGATGGCCGTGATCGATGGCCTCAACCGATTCGAAGGCCGCTCGTCGCTCCGTACCTGGATTTTCGGGATCATGATCCACAAGGCCAAAGATCGCGGCGTGCGAGAGAAGCGCCATACCACCTTCTCTGATTTCGACACCTTCGACGATGACCATGACGAAAGCGTTGATCCCTCTCGGTTTCATCAGTCCGGTGAGTGGGCCGGCCATTGGGCCTTTCCTCCGCAGCCATGGGATGATCAGACACCGGAGAAACTCTTGGCCTCCCAGCAGGCAGTCGATGCCATGAACCGGGCTATCGAGGCGCTGCCGGCCACCTTGAAAGACGTCTTGATCCTCCGAGATATGGAGGGGGTCGAGGCCAAGGAAGTCTGTGACATCTTGAAGATTACCGAGACGAATCTGTACGTCAGATTGCACCGGGCTAGGGAGCGGGTGCGCCAGGCGGTGGAGACGTATCTGGAAGGGTGGAAAAGGGGAGTGTAAGGAAATCCTGGGAGGGGAGACTCAGGGGTAGGCAGCTAACCAGGAGTCTCCCAGCTATGACACATGAATCGTCGAAATCCATTCACGGAGAGATTAGTTGTCGAGAAATCGTCGAGTGGACCGCGGCCTACCTGGACGAGCATGTCGGCGAAGATCGCAAACAGCAAATTGCTCTGCATCTGGCTGCCTGTGCCGGTTGCGAGGAATATGTGAAGCAGATCGTTTCTGTGCGCGACCTCGTCAGGCTGCTGCCGCAGGCAGTGGATTCGCCAGCCGAATCAGAACAAGCTCGGCGGGCAGTGGCCACGAGGCTTTATCGGCCGTAGGCGACACCGCCTTGTCTAAAGCCACCACGCGTGGTGGCTCGTTCACAACCTAGAGGCCTCTATAATAAGAGCAGCTGGGAGCTGATGGCTGACAGCCCTCTGCTGATGAGGAATGACCAGGAGCAGGCAACGATGACCAGAAGTGTTCAATATGTTGTGCTGACCGCGGCTGTCCTCTGGATCAGCGGTCTTTCTACGGTCTTTGCCGGCGAGTATTTTGAACAAAACGGCCTGGCGATCAATGGGTACGATCCGGTTGCCTATTTCACAGAGCAGAAACCGGTCAAGGGATCGCCGGAGTTTCGCGCTGAGTTCCGCGGCTCAACATTTCAGTTTGCGTCATCCGCGCATCGAGATGTGTTTGTCGCCGAGCCGGACACGTATGCTCCGCAGTACGGCGGCTTCTGTGCCTATGGGATGGCGAAAGGCTACAAGGCGAAGATCGATCCAGCGGCTTTTAGCCTGATCCGTGGTACACTGTATCTCAATTACAGCGAGGCCGTCCGTACACGATGGCTGTCGGATGTTCCCGGGTATATTCAACAGGCCAATGTCAACTGGCCGGCGGTGATGACACACACCAAGGTGCATGAGTGATCTTGTGCAGCCGGCCAGGACAGTCAGCGCCAGACATGTATCAACCAGGAGGTTCGTGATGAAGAAGATGTTGGTCGCAATCGCAGCAGTTGCCTTTGTGATGGGGGCAGGCGTGTATTCCTTCGCCGAAGACATGAGCAACATGGGACATGACATGGCCAATGAGATGAAAGGCGAGATGAAGCACGATATGGATGCCAAGAAGGGTGAGATGAAGGGCAAGTCGGATGCTATGAAGGCCAAGACCGATGCGATGCGGTCCTCCAAAGACGCCATGAAGGATGAGATGAAAGCGAAGAAAGATGCGATGAAGGGCGACATGAAGGCCACGAAAGATTCGATGAAGGGTGGAATGAAAGACGCGATGGGGTATTAAGCTGCGATAGCCCCAGCGCGTTGTAGGTTGACGTCACGGCCTGCGGTCGGGTGAACCGATTGCAGGCCGTGCTGTTTCTGGCCAGCTCCCCCTGTAAGGAACTCCCTCTGTCGCCGACGAACCGGTATATCAAGCACCGGTGGGAGTCGGGAGGGAGGAACATGGCGGGACTCATTCAATTCACAAATGAATCAGTCAGTCCTGGAGCGGAAACGATACGGATTGCAGAACTGCCGGTATCGGCGACTACTCCAGTCAATGATCGGGGTGCATCTGTCGCTCCTTCTCTCGAGCGCGTATACCGCCATCGATTGCCGGTCCGGATCAGCCATTGGCTGAATGTGCCGGTTCTCATCATCCTGATCATGAGCGGCTTTCAAATTTTCAACGCGCATCCGGCGCTATATTGGGGCGATCGGTCCGATCGAGACTGGCCGTTGCTGTCCATGCTGCCTGTGCAGACCGACAGTGGAGAAATCAAGGGCATCACGACGATTCTTGGCCATCAATTCGAGACGACCGGTGTGCTGGGGTACTCCAATGGCATGGTCCGAGGCTTCCCGGCCTGGGCGACCGTGCCGAGCGGAAAATGGCTGGCTATGGGGCGGCAATGGCATCTGTTCTTTGCCTGGCTCTTTGTGATCAACGGGCTGATTTTCACGGCCTATGCCTTGGCGAGCCGGCATGCTACACGTGATTTAATCCCAACGGGAAAGGATTGGCGCGGGATCGGCACATCACTCAAAGATCATCTGCTCCTCAGGCACCCCAGCGGTGACGAGGCTAAGCGGTACCACGTGCTTCAGAAGCTGGCCTACGCGATGATCTTGTTCCTGGTAGCGCCGGTAATCGTGCTGACCGGACTGGCGATGTCGCCGACCATCGATACGGCCTTTCCATGGCTCCTGACCATCTTCGGGGGACGCCAGGCCGCGCGGACGCTTCACTTTGTCGCCTGTTTGTCGTTTGTCGGATTCATTCTGATCCACGTTGCGCAAGTGATATTGACCGGATTCTTCAACAACATCCGCTCGATGGTCACGGGGTGGTTTACGGTTCGACATGAAGGAGTGAGTTATGAAGCCTGAACGGATGGAACGGCGGCGGTTTCTGAAAGGGACGCTGGGCGCGGCGAGCCTCGTGGCGCTGTCTGGTTGCGATAACCTCACGCAAAGCTCTTGGTTTCCATCGCTGTTGAGCAAAGCTGAAAAGTTCACGGAGGCGGCGCAACGGGCGGTGACCCCCAAAGACGCCCTGGCCAAGGAATATCGTGAGGCCGACATCTCGGCGATCTTTCCCGCCAACGGCAATACCGATCCTGGTACGGACGCGTATGCCGAGCACCTTGCACAGAACTTTTCGGAATGGACATTGGAAGTTGTCGGCTTGGTCAAGACGCCGAGAAGCTGGTCGCTGGCCGCGCTGAAAGAGTTGCCATTTCGGACGCAGATTACACGTCACGATTGCGTCGAAGGCTGGAGCGCGCTCGGCAAATGGAGCGGGGTGCCGATTGGGGACTTGATGCACCAGGTTGAACCATCGCCGAATGCCCGCTACGCCGTGTTCCACTGTGCTGACGTGGACGATGAGGGCATTGCGTATTACGAGAGCATGGCCTTGGCCGATTGTTATCATCCACAGACGATTCTGGCCTATGAACTGAACGGTGTGCCGTTGGATGTTCCGCACGGCGCGCCGCTCCGTCTGCGCTGTGAGCGCCAGTTAGGGTACAAACAGGCAAAGTATGTCATGCGGATCGAATTGGTCGAATCCCTGGCCGACATCGGCGGTGGAAAAGGCGGGTATTGGGAGGACCAAGGGTATGAATGGTACGCCGGGATTTAGACGCGTGCGTCTCGTTGAGTTCTGCATCTGTGCCGGGTAGACTTCCCATCATGTCTTGTGAAGATAGGCAGACCGCATCACAGCCATCTGCCTCCGGCGTGCCTGCTCCTTTCAAAGAACGTGTCATTACCTTTGTCATCATCGGAGCCGTGTTACTGTACGCGCTCTGGAATCTTCGTGAGCCTGGACCCACACCGGAAAGCCTGGTTGAGCCGGAGGCGGCGGTGATGGCTACGGTGTCGCCTGACAAAGTTCCTCTCACGACGGGTGAAGAGCCCATCGCCGAGATTTTTACCCGTGCCGGGTGCCCGGTCTGCCATATCATTCCAGGAATTCCTGGCGCGAGCGGCCAGGTCGGCCCCAAGTTGGTACTGGGAACGACAGGGGAACAGCGGATTCACAGTCCCAGCTACAAAGGACAGGCGCACACCGTCCACGATTACGTGGTCGAGTCGGTGCTCGATCCGGAACGGTTTATCGCCCCTGGGTATCCGGGACGGACCATGCCGGCATGGTATGGATCGAAGTTGAGCGCGTTGGCGTTGGAAAAGATCGCGGCGTATCTGGAGCAGCAGACG
>DASUMN010000061.1:0-5292 GCA_036277675.1 Nitrospira sp.
CTTCGTCGGCAACTGATGCGCCTGGCGCCTGAGCCCCACCGCTTCCAACGCAGCATGCGCCACCGGCCC
This sequence comes from Nitrospira sp., assembly GCA_036277675.1. Classification (GTDB taxonomy): domain Bacteria; phylum Nitrospirota; class Nitrospiria; order Nitrospirales; family Nitrospiraceae; genus Nitrospira_D. Next base: position 70 of record DASUMN010000061.1, read on the forward strand.
ATCGCAGTGATCGCCGGCCAAGGATGCGGACAGATCAAGATTCTCCATCGCTGTCAAATCGTCTTTGATCCCATTCAAATGTCCAATGTAGGTGAGCTGGGCACAATACTGCTCTCGCTGTTCGCGAATGTCCTGTCCTTGCCACAGAATCGCTCCGTCTTCGGGCAATAACAAACTCGACAGCATACGCAGCAAACTGGTCTTCCCGCTGCCGTTCTCCCCCACCACTGCCAAGAGTGTTCCCGGCTGAACCGTCACGTTGAGATTCGAGAACAGCCGCCGATCCCCGCGCAGGCAACTCAGCGCCACGGTTTGCAACATAACGGGCGATTTCCCCTTGCAATCAAGAACGCCACAATCACGTTCATGTTGATAAAAACAGATGAGAGTAAAGGGAACGAGGCGCAGAAAACAAGGGGCGAGGAGAGAGGGACCATCCGCTCCGTCAGGCAGCGTTCGACAGGCATCTTGCTCTGAATACGATGTTACTGGTAACTAGTGCATATCCCGTTTGGCTTACCACCTCTTCACAGCGAATGACGTCAGCATCAGTACCATATGGAGGAGATGCATCATGAGTGAACTTGTCTGTATCGCGTTTAAGGACTCCGGCACAGCCGACCATGTGCTGAACGAACTGCGCGCGATGGAAACGAATTATGCGCTGGATCTGGAAGACGCGGTCATTGTCGTCCGCGATATGAACGGCAAGGTCCACCTGAAGCAGTGTGTCGACGTGTTCGGCGGAGCAACGGCGCACGGTGTGTCGTTGGGAGTGTTGTGGGGAGGGCTGATGGGCCTGCTCTTCATGAATCCTCTGGCCGGTCTGATCGGCAGCCTCGCCGGGGGCGCGGGAGCTGGCGCCATGACCACCGCCGCCAGTGAGTATGGACTCTTGAGCGACTACGGGATCCCCGACAATTTCATCAGGGCCTTGGGCAGCACGATCACACGCGGAACATCGGCGATTTTCTTGCTGATCCGAAGCGCCGACCAAGACAAGTTGCTGGCCAGCTTCTCACGATATGAGGGAACGATCCTCAACACATCGCTCAGCAGAGAGCAGGAAGAAAAGCTGCGGGCCGCCCTGACCAAGCACCGAGACCACGCAACCGGCAAGACATAGCCGGAGGCGCGAAGCAGATACCCCTGACACTCCTTCACGTATCTGCGCCCTGTGCGATGCCACCGGCAAGGCTGTGAACGCGGCGCGACCTATTGCAAGGAGTCCGGCGGAGTTTTGAGTAATTTCACGAAGCGATTCTTGTCGATGGATTTCTCGTAGGCCTCTTCGGGCGAAATCCATTTCTTGGTGAGTAAATCCTGAATGGCATCGTCCAAGGTCTGCATGCCGACCGCCTTCCCCGTCTGCATAATGGACGCGATTTGAAAGGTCTTGGCGTCGCGAATCAAGTTCGCCACGGCGGAATTGCAGACGAGTATTTCAAGCGCCGCGCAACGGCCCTTTTGGTCCACGCGTTTGAAGAGATTCTGAGCCACCACCACCCGCAACGCCGTCGACAAGGTGTTGCGAATCTGCGCCTGCTCCTGATGGGGAAACACCTCGATGACGCGATCAACCGTTTTCGCCGCATTTTCGGTATGCAGCGTCCCGAACACCAAGTGCCCCGTCGCCGCCGCTTCCACGGCCAGCCGGATGGTTTCGATGTCGCGCATTTCACCGACCAGAATGATATCCGGATCTTCCCGCAGTGCGCCCCGCAACGCGGAGGCGAACGACTGCGTGTGGACGCCGACCTCGCGATGATTCACCACGCAGCCCTGGCTTTGATGGACGAACTCGATCGGGTCCTCGACGGTCAAGATGTGGTCCTTCCGATGCTTATTCGCATAGTCGATCATCGCGGCAATTGTCGTCGACTTGCCGCTTCCGGTGGGACCCGTCACCAAAACCAGCCCCTTCTTGAGCATCGCCGCCTTGGTCAAGACGGGAGGGAGCCCGAGTTGCTCTGCTGTGACTACCGTGTTGGGAATTTTCCTGAAGACTGCGGCGCACCCGTATTTTTGGAGGAATAAATTCGCCCGAAACCTTGCCAGGTCCTGCAATTCATAGCCGAAATCGACATCGCCGGTTGTTTCAAACTGGTCCTTTTTCGGAGTGGGCGTGATCTCATAGAGCAGCTGCTTCAATCCTTCATGGTCGAGCGTCCCGTGAGTTGTCACTCGCTCTAAGTCGCCGTTGATCCGCAAGACCGGCTGTTGACCCGATACAAGATGCAAGTCCGAGGCACCGAGATCCGCCATCATTTTGAAATAATCGTCGATCTTTGCCATAGGTTTCTCTCGCTCTGCTGAGTGGACGACACGATTGACTTCTTGGAAGTATAGCAGACGAGAAAGAATCTGCCGCTGGTGGACCCCCCAAAAGCTCCTGAGAGAGGGTCTGGCAGGCAAGAAGACCGGCGTGGAGGATGGTCTCAAACCGGTTAGCCCGCTTCGCGGTACCCGCAGTCTTGATTACGGCACTGAACACTCCGGCCGTCCTGCTTGCTGACCTTTTCGACAAGGAACGGCGCGTGGCAGGTGGGGCAGGTTTTCGGCACAGGACGGTCCCACAGGGCATATTCACACTTGGGATAATTGCTGCAGGCGAAGAATGACCGGCCCTTGCGCGTCCGCTTCTGCACGAGATCGCCGCCGCAGTCCGGCTGCGGGCATTTGACTCCGAGGGCCAGTGGTTTGGTCGTTTTGCACTGAGGATAGGCGGAACAGGCAATAAACTTCCCGAATCTCCCCGTCTTGACCACCATCGGGCTTGCACACTTGTCACACTTTTGATCCGTCGTCAGCTCGAGCTTGGGTACGATCTTGATCGTGCCGTCCGGCAGTTTTTCAAAGTTCTGTGTGTTCTTGCAGGGTGGATCGTCTTTATACGCAGGACAGGCGAGAAATTTCCCGTTCCGCCCCCATTTGATCTCCATCATCTTGCCGCACTTCTCACACGGAATATTCGTGGGGGGCTCGACGATATCCTTGGGACCCGGAATCGTCTTGGCCCGCTCCATTTCCCGAGCGAACGGTCCGTAGAAATCGCGCACCGCCGTCACCCAGGGCTTGTTGCCCTCTTCCACTTCATCAAGCTGTTCTTCCAGCTGCGAGGTGAAATCGACATTGATGAGTTCGGGGAACCCTTTCATCAGAAAGTCGTTGACGGTCCGCCCGGTTTCCGTCGGAACCAGCCGTCCCTCCGTCTTTTCCACGTACTTCCGATCCTGGATCGTTGAAATGATGGCCGCGTACGTGGACGGGCGGCCGATGCCCTTTTCTTCGAGTTCCTTGATCAACAAAGCCTCATTGTACCGAGGCGGTGGTTGCGTGAAATGCTGCTTCGACGTCAGACCTTGGACCGTTTGTCCTTCTTGCCCGACCAGCCTCAGCTGGTCGCCCTCGGAGAGCGCCGGCAGTTGCCGTTCGCTGTCATCCTCCTCCTGATCGGCTTTCGGCTTCTGCGACGGCAACTCCTTGTCGACACCCTCGAGGTAGACAATCGTATGACCCGGAAACTTCACCACCGTGCCGGTGGACCGGAAGATGTACCTGTCCGTTGTTCCGACCGGCGCCGAATCGATGCGCGTCACGTCTAAGATCGCCGGCACCATTTGCGACGCGATAAAACGATTCCAGATCAGCTTGTACAAATTGTATTGATCCGGATCCAAATACTGGCGGATCGATTCGGGATCGCGCGCCGCCGATGTCGGACGGACCGCTTCATGCGCCTCCTGCGCGGCCTTCTGCGTCTTGTAGACGTTCGGCGTCGCCGGCAGATACTCCGCTCCGAATCGCGACTGGATAATCTCCCGTGCTTCGGCCATCGCTTCGTTGGAAATACGCGGCGAATCCGTTCTCATATAGGTAATGAGGCCCGTCGCCCCTTCGGCGCCGATTTCGATGCCCTCGTAGAGCTGCTGCGCCAGCGTCATCGTCTTTTTCGGCGAGAAATGCAGCTTGCGGGCGGCTTCCTGTTGCAATCGGCTCGTAATGAACGGTGCGACGGGGTTGCGCTTCTTTTCCCGGCGTTCGACCGACTGCACAACGAATGACTTGCTGTGAATCGCCTCCACCACGCGGCCGGCCTGCTCGGCATTTTCAATCGACGCCTCTTCCCCGTTGATGCTGTGGAGCTTGGCCTCGAACGAAGGAGGATTCTGGCCGGATAGCAAGGCGGTGATCGACCAGTATTCTTCAGCCCGGAACGCTTCCCGCTCCGCCTCGCGCTCGCAAATCAACCGCATGGCGACGGATTGCACCCGCCCCATGCTGAGGCCGCGCCGCACTTTGTTCCAGAGCAGCTGGCTGCCTTGATAGCCGACGATGCGGTCCAACACGCGGCGCGCCTGCTGCGCGTTGACCAGCTTCATATTGATTTCTTCCGGCGACTGGAGCGCACGCTTGATCGCCGATTCGGTGATTTCGTTGAACCGGACCCGGAAAATTTTTCCGTCTTTCTTTTTCTTTTTCGACTTCCCCAGCAACTCTTGTTCGATGTGCCAAGCGATGGCCTCCCCTTCGCGATCAGGGTCCGGCGCCAGGAAAATCTTATCGACCTCTTCGGCCTTCTTTTTAATGTCGGCCAACACCTTGGATTTACCCTTGATGGTGACGTACTGAGGCTCGAAATCGTGTTCCAGATCGACGCCTAACTTGCTGGTCGGGAGATCCTTGACGTGACCGACTGAGGCCATGACCGTATAGCCGCGGCCCAGATATTTGGTGACCGTTTTCGCCTTGGTCGGCGACTCAACAATAATCAGTGACTTTGCCATGACGACTCCATTCACACATAAATGATCGCCCCATCCGTATCAAATATCTTGGATTGATGCAACTAGAACGACGGAAGCTACACGTTCAGGATCGGCTGCGGCTCAGATCCAGATTGAGAAAGCGTCGATCGGCAATCGCCCGCAGGATGGTCAAAAAGGCCGCTCAGCGAGGCCGCAGCGAGCAAAGAGGCGAGGCATACTCTGAGCCGTATGTTGAGCCTCTGAGCGACGCGAGAACAAAGCTGACGGACTTTTTCACCATCCTGCTAGAGGCGGATGTACTGCTGGCCAGGGAGCTGTCGCACACGCCCGGACAATTCCAGTGCGAGCAAGCTGGCCGCCACTTTGGCAGCGCTCAGCCCCGTCGCTTCGATCACCATATCGACGGACCGCGCCTCATACGATAACGCCTCATACACCGGACCGTCCTCGCTTC
>DASUMN010000062.1:0-7047 GCA_036277675.1 Nitrospira sp.
ATGCTCTCGACAAACTGCGCGGCTTCGCTGTTCTTGGAATCGATTCGAAGGACCGACAGATACGCCTCTTTCGCCTCTTCATAACGGCCCTGCGCCGAACGTTCACGGCCAAGTTGCAGGTAGACCTTCGTCGCGTCATCCTGAAGGTTCTCCTGAACGCACAACTCGGCGATGCGTTGCTGGGCGTTCAGATTCGATGGATCGTGAACGACGATCTTCTTATAGGTTTCGAGTGCCTCTTTCGTCTTGCGCTCTTTGATGTAATGCTTGGCCAGTGTCAAGTAATCTTGCACCGCGCTGCTGACCAGGCCACGGTCCGCATTAAGATCTCCCAGCTGCCGATAGACTTCAAAGCGAGTCGGGTCGCATTTGAGCACTTTTTTATACGCCGCAATGGCCTTGAGGGTCGCTCCTTCGGCGTGAAATGCTTTCGCAGCCTGCAGAAACGATGCGGTCGCTTCCGAGATGGCATTCCGTTTCAGATGCAGATCTCCGATGGAATTATGAATGCTGCCATCATGAGGGGCGTCCGAGGCCAGTTTTTTCCATTCTGCAATGGCCTCACCATACTGGCCTCGTGAGACCATCAGTTGCGATTGCTGTAGGATTTTGGCGCGGTCTGATGACAAGACAAACCCCCTCCTCCGAGAGTCACGCTGACGCTAACAATCTTCAGAGGGTTTGTCGAGGAAATGCCGGAATCGAACGATCACGCGAAGATACGCATACGGATCCTCCCTCCTATGAGGAAAGATCCGTACAGGCATTGATGACTCGGTGGATACGATGTTTAGGAAGCAGCCACTGCCGCCTTCAGCACATTGGCGGCTTGAGGCCCCTTGGCGCCTTGGACGATGTCGAACTCGACGTTCTCACCTTCCTTGAGGCTTTTAAACCCATCCCCCTGCAGCGCTGAATAATGCACAAAGACGTCTTCCCCACTGTCAAGACGGATAAACCCGAACCCCTTCCGATCATTGAACCACTTGACCGTCCCTTTTGTCTTCACAAACCCCTCCTTTCCTCAATGACTACACACAGTTACAGTGCGCTGTCACTAAGCCGTGCATTGAAATAACAACCTGACGGTGAGACACGAATCTGGCGGGTGTGACTGACGGGCACCTGAAGAAGAGTTGCATCACTCACGGAACCCATCGTGATTATCGAATTTCGCGCTGCATGTAACATAGGGTTATTCGTCTGTCAAGCAAATCTTTCGCCTGCCGCTTTCTTCCCCAATGTTTACAAGGACACGAGACTCCCCTATAGTGAGTGTTCTCGGCACCTCCGACCACAAGAATCCCGTGATCCTACGAACCCTGCTTGACCGGTACATTTTTACGGAACTGCTGTCGCCGTTTGGCCTCAGCCTCGGTGCGCTGTGTTTTGTCATGCTGACACGGGAACTGCTGCGCCTGGTCGAGCTGTTGGTCTCGAAAGGGGTCGGCCTCTGGTCGGTCTTGAAAGTCATCGCCATGCTGCTCCCATCCGGCTTAGTACTGACGCTGCCGATCGCCGGGCTCATCGCTTCGATCACCGCCTTCGGGCGCTTGTCCTACGACAAAGAACTGGTGGCCATGCGCGCCGCAGGACTGAGTCTGTTCCGCTTATCACAACCCGTTTTTCTCTTTTCCCTCGCGGTGTTTGGACTGACGCTCGTGTTGTCCCAATGGGGACAACCGTGGAGCTCGCTGAATCTCAAGAAAGTGGCGTTGAATCTTCTCAAGGATCAGCTGGTGCTCGCGTTAGAACAGGGCACATTCAATGAGCCGATTCCCCACATGGTCATCTACGTGCCGGAGTCCACCGACGGAAAGCCCGCGAAGGGGATTTTTGTGTCCGACGAACGGACCGCGAAGGAGCCCCGTATCATCGTGGCGGAAGAATATCAGGTGTTCATGGACCGCGTGAACAACCAAGTGGCACTGCGGCTGCTCAATGGGGTCATTCACACCAGGCCGGATCAGGCGGATCAATATCGACTCGTCTCCTTCTCGAGTTATGACATTAAGGTCAGTCTGAGTCTGAGCAGTTATGCCGCAACTGAAGAGCGCCCGACCTACGAGCAAATCATGACGATGATCCGGAAATCCGACGGCCAGGACACGACCGGACTGCGCCGGCTGATGGAATATTACAAAGACCTGGCCTTTCCCACCGCCTCACTGGTGTTTTGCCTGCTGGGTGTGCCGGTAGGAATCGTGTCCAAACGGTCTGGACGTGTCGGCGGGTTTGCCGTTGGCGTGCTGATCATCGTGATCTTCTATTTGCTCAACGTGGCTTGCGACTTTCTGGTCACCACGGCATGGATCGGACCGTTTGCTGGCGCATGGATGCCGAACCTCATATTCATTGCCGCCACGATATTGATGTACCTCAACATGAGCCGCCAATAGACGCCATGACGATTCTCTTCCGCTATGTCCTGCGCGAATACGTCAAGATCTTCTCGATGTGCTTTGCCGGCCTGATGACCATTTATGTGGTGATCGACTTTTTTGAAAAGATCCGGCGATTTCTGCGCTACGATACGGGGGCAGGCCCGATCCTGATCTATTTCGCGCTCAAGATTCCCGCGATCGCGTTTCAAGTCGTGCCGTTTGCCGTCCTGGTCGCCACACTCCTCACGCTGGGCCTACTCGCCCGGAGCAATGAAATCACCGCCTTGCGCAGCTGCGGGATCAGCCTTCTGTGGATGACGTCTCCTTTTCTCTTGTTTGCATCGTTCATGTCCGTCATTCTGCTGGCATTCAGTTCCTCGATCATCCCGATCGCTTCGGAAAAAGCGGAAGAAGTTCGCCTCGTTCATATCGAGAAAAAGCCGGTCCCGCTATCCGTCAAACCCATCCAGCCATGGGCCCGCATCGGCACCGATACTCTCATGCAAGTCCACAACATTGATGCGGGAGGCGAGACGATCCGTGGCATCCGGCTGTTTCACTTCAATCAGGCCTTTCAGCTCGATCAGCTGGTTGAAGCCGAAACGGCGCAGTACAGTGGCGGCCGCTGGACGCTGTTTAACGGAAACCGCCGGCTCTTTCGGCCGGACCATGTCACTGAGCTGGGCTCTTTTACAGAGCAACCGGTGGCCATTCCGTTGATTCCTGATGATTTTTCCACATCTCTGACAGGCAACTCTGAAACCATGACCTTCAGGGAGATCCGCAACTATGTCGGCCGGCTCCAACCTGAAGGGATGCCGTTCTCAAGGTTGCTCACGGACTATTACGCCCGACTCGCGTTTCCACTGGTCACCGTGATCATGGTCTTGGTCGGCATCGCGCTGGCCTTGCGGCGAAGTGGAGTCCGCGGGGGAGGCATGGCCGCAGGAATCGGGCAAGCATTCATCGTTGGATTCTGCTACTGGACGACGCATTCCGTCTCGATCGCACTGGGCCGGGGGGGCGCGCTGGCACCAATGCTGGCTGGATGGATGGCCAACATCCTGTTCGCCAGTTTCGGGCTCTACCTGTTGCTCAAAGTGCGCCACTAGCCCATCCTTCCTAGTTGACTGCTTTCCGCGCTTCCGGTAAGTAGAGAGGGCTTACCGCTGTAAAGGAGAACCGTATTATGAACTCGCGAGTGGTGATTACCGGTCTGGGCGTCGTCTCCTCCATCGGGATCGGTGTGAGCGAGTTCTGGAAAACCGCGCTTGCTGGCCGTTCTGGAATTACCTCCATTAAATCGTTCGAACCGTTTTTCATGGCCGACTATCGTTCGAAGGTCGCAGGACAGGTCCATAATTTTTCACCGGAACAATATCTCCCTACAAGCCAGAGCAACCGCGTGGACCGTTATGCCCAATTCGCGCTGGTGGCCGCAAAGGAGGCGCTCGCCGACGCCGACATCGTGATGGCAAAGGAGTCGCCGCACCGCGTCGGCGTGATGGTCGGAGCCGGAATGGGAGGCATGGTCATGGGAGAGCGGGAGATCACCCAGCTCTTCAAAACGCAGAAGCCACACCGCGTACACCCCAATTTTATTCCCACGATCACGCTCAATTCCGCATCCGGCATCGTGGCCATGGCCTATGGCGCCAAGGGCCCGAATCTCACGATTTCGACCGCCTGTTCGTCCAGCGCCCATGCGCTGGGGCAGGCCCTCTATTGTATCCGGACCGGCCAGGCCGACGTAGTCATTGTCGCAGGAGCTGATGCCAGCATCACCCCGCTCGTGTTTGCAGGCTTTTGTTCCTTGCGCGCACTCTCGACCGAGTACAACGACACGCCGGAACGCGCGTCACGCCCTTTCGACCGGCACCGCGACGGCTTCGTCATGGGTGAGGGAGCCGGCGCCTTAATCGTGGAATCCTTGGCACACGCCAAGAAACGAAAAGCACGCGTGTATGCGGAACTCGCCGGGTATGGCGCGACGAGTGAAGCCTATCATATGGTCATTCCCAAGGAAGACGGTGAAGAAATCGCCACGACCATGAAAATCGCGCTGGATTCAGCCGGTCTGACACCGGCGAACGTGGACTATGTGAATGCCCATGCGACGTCGACACCCATCGGCGATCAGGTGGAGGTCAAGGCGATCAAACGGCTGTTCAAAACCCGTGCGAACGCAGTTGCTGTCAGCGCAACCAAGTCGCTGGTCGGCCATACCCTAGGCGCGGCCGGAGCCCTGGGTGCCATCGCGTCGTCCTTAGCCATTCACACCGGGCAGATCCATCCCACCTTGAACTATGACGACCCCGATCCTGATTGCCGTTTGGACGGTATCAGCCGGCAGGTTCAGGAGCGAAAAGTCCGCGCGGCGCTTGTGAATTCATTCGGATTCGGCAGCAACAACGCAACGGTGGTCCTGAAAAAGTTCGCTGCGTGAAGGACAATCATCCATGTACATCCGATGGGCCTCCCCTCGACCGACCATAAAGCGGGAGAAGACCAGTTCCAGATTCATCCTCACACATTCTTTAATCGTTCTGAATATCCCGCAGCGTGCTGACGGGATATTCGCGTCCACCAAGGAGCATCCATAATGGCCGACCTCGCGGTTACGCAACAAATCATTCAATCTCTCGCCACCTACTTGAAGCGTGATGCGGCTTCCATCACGGAATCTCATCACCTCCGGGATGATCTGGGGCTCGATTCGGTGGCTGTCATTGAGTTGCTCTTTGAAATCGAAGACCGCTTCAAGATTCAGATTCCCGATCAAGACCTCGTGGGGTTGAGCACTGTTGGGTCCGTCGCCGCCTATGTGCAGGAACGGCTGGTTTCTCCCAACACCACACCGAAAGCCCCGGCCAAAGCCGCAACCAAGCCTGCCGCCAAATCGCCTGCAAAAGCCGCAGCCAAAGCCATGGCCAAAACCGCCGCTAAGCCAGCGGCGAAGACCAAAGCGGCATCGGCTTCCTCCAAGAAGCCGGCCGCCAAGCCGAAAACCGTCAAGGCTGCCAAGGGCAAGAAGAGGTAACGACACCATGGCTTTGCCGAAGCTGCCCACCCCGATTACCCTGACCCAAATCCAGCAACTTGTCGGCGGAACGATCCATGGCGACGAGCATACGCCAATTTCCGAGTTGGCGAGTCTATCAGAGGCGACCCCTCAGGCCCTGTCGTTCGTCGCCAACGACAAAGCACTGAAGCTACCAGACGGATTCCGGGCAGCCGCCGTACTGATTCATCGCCATGTGCCGGAACTGGCTATTCCCCAAATTGTCGTTGGACATCCCTTGATGGCCTTTGCCATGGTCGCGCAGCGACTGTATGTCCGTCCGACCCCACCACGAGGCATTCCCGACGACATCACGAAAGGCACCGACGTCACCATTGGAGCCGATCCGTCGATCTGGCCGTTCGTGACCCTCGGCGATCGCGTCACGATCGGCGCTCGTGTCACGCTCTATCCCGGCGTCTTCGTGGGACCCGACTCAAAAATTGGGGACGACTGTGTGCTCTATCCAAACGTGGTGGTACGGGAAGGCTGCTCGCTGGGAGCTCGTGTGATTGTGCACAGCGGCACCGTCATCGGTGCCGACGGATTCGGCTATGTCCAGCACCAGGGGCGCCACCAGAAAATTCCCCAGCTTGGCAGCGTGGTCATTGAAGACGATGTGGAACTGGGGGCAAATGTCACTGTCGATCGCGCCACACTCGGCGTCACTCGGATCAAACAAGGGACCAAGGTCGATAATTTAGTCCAGGTCGCGCATAACGTGACCGTGGGCGAACATTGTATTTTGGTCGCCCAGGTGGGGATCGCAGGCAGCACGACCATCGGCCACCATGTGATCATCGGCGGACAAGCCGGCCTCTCGGACCATATCACGATCGGCGATCAAGTCATGATCGCCGCCAAGGCAGGAGTCAACCGCAGCGTGGAGTCAAATCAGATCGTCGGAGGAGTCCCTGCCCTGCCGCGCGACCGAGCGCTGAAAGTCCAGGGCGTCATCCACCATCTCCCGGAGATCAATCAACAAGTTCGAAACTTGGTGGAGCGGGTGGAACGACTGGAGCAATCAGATCGACGAACCCCAACGAAGGTCAGATCGACCCGCGCGAAGAAAAGATAACTCCACAGTGGAGAGACTGTGCCATCCACCAAATCCCAAAGGATGCTCAAAAAGGCCGTCCGGTAAGGCCGCAGAGAGCGAAGAGGCGAAGCATACCCTGAGCCGTATGTTGAGCCTCTGAGCGATGCGAGAACGACGCTGGCGGACTTTTTCAGCATCCTACGGCATGATTACACGCCGCCACAGGAATAGTTTCGCCCAATAAAATCCCGCCCACGGCATGAGTACCGCCGGGATCGGATGGACCTCTCCATACACGATCGCCGCCACCCCGCTGCCCACCAAGAGCGCCACACCGGCCAGATAGGCCACCGGAATCAGTTGACGTCCTGGATGCTCGATCGACGGGGCCGGCGTCTCTTTCTTCATCCGTGCCCTGCTCACACCCGCTCTCTGCTTCATCCGAGCACTCATTCGAGCCGCTAAGACCTCTGGAAACTTTGCGAAAATGAACCGGTGGTACGACGTTTGTGCGATACCGAGCACCAATCCCACCAGGATCAGCATCGAGCTTGAGGCAAACG
>DASUMN010000063.1:0-35292 GCA_036277675.1 Nitrospira sp.
AGGGTGGCCGGCCGCTGATCGTCCAGCGCGTGATACAGCACATGGGCCGTCATCATCGTGGCGACGCCGTGCGCCGACGCATGGCGGAAGGGAGGGAATTCGACTTGTTCCAACCGCTCGCGCGGCGCCGTGACCACGGGCAACTCCTTGTGCGAGTCCGCATTGGTATCGCCGTGGCCGGGAAAATGTTTGCCACAGGCGACGACGCCGTTGTCCTGCAAGCCTCCCACCGTCGCCTCACCCATCACGCAGACAGGCGCCGGCGTGGAGCCGAACGCGCGATCGCCGATGACCGGATTCGCGGGATTGCTGTTCACATCGAGGACGGGCGACATATTCATGTTAATGCCGACGGCCTTCAACTCCTTGGCCGTCGTGGCCGCCGCCGCATAGGCCAGCTCGGACGAATTGCACCGCCCCAGCACGTCGGAAGGAGGGAAAATCGTGAACTCCTTCGGCAACCGTGAAACTCGCCCCCCTTCTTGATCGATCGAAATCAACAGCGGCGCATGCGGGCTGCATCGTTGCAGTGCATTCGTCAGATCGACGATCTGTTCGACTGATTCGAGGTTTCTCGAAAATAGAATGACGCCGCCGGGCTTGAATTCTTTGATAAACGCCGCGAGATCCGACGACACGGCTGTGCCGTCGAACCCCACCATGAAGAGCTGGCCGATCTGCTCGCGCGAAGTAGGCATAGCGTTCCTGTGGCTCAGGGTGTTCGGTCGATGAGATATTGGATCAGCAGCCTGGTCCCGATCCCGGTCGGCCCCTGGGTGCTATCGGCCCCGTTCACGTTCGCTTCAATCAGTACTGGCGACATCGAGATGCACCCAGGGACAGTCGCCGGAAAATTTGCTTAAACACTGCCTTGGTCAGCATTCATCTACAGCGCGCGGTCCATCAAATACTGAATCAGCAACCTGGTGCCGATTCCCGTAGGGCCTTTGGGAATATAGGCCCGTTCCCGTTCGCTCCAATCGGTGCTGGCGATGTCGAGATGCACCCACGGCCAGTCTCCGGCGAACTTGCTGAGGAACAGCGCGGCGGTAATCATGCCGCCTCCGCGCCCACCGATGTTCCGCATGTCGGCCACATCGCTCTTGAGCTGCTCAAAATACTCGTCCCAGAGCGGCATCTCCCAGACACGCTCCCCCGCGCGGACTCCCGCCTTGCGCACCGATTCTTTCAGGACATCATCGGTGCTGAACATCCCGATGGCAAACTGGCCGAGCGCGACGACACAGGCGCCGGTCAGGGTCGCGATGTCGATCAGCGCGGCTGGTTTGTACCTCGCGGCATACGCAAGCGCGTCCGCCAGAATCAGACGCCCTTCGGCATCCGTGTTCTGCACCTCGACCGTTTTTCCGGAGAGCGTCGTGACAATGTCACCCGGTTTCATCGCCCGGCCGCCGGGCATATTCTCCGTCGTCGGCAGGATGCTCACCAGGTTGAGCGGCAGCTTCAGCCGGGCCGCGGCCCGCATCGCCGCCAGGACCTCGGCGCCGCCCGTCATATCCGCCTTCATGTGTTCCATGTTCTCCGCCGGCTTCAGCGAGATCCCGCCGGTGTCGAACGTGACCGTTTTCCCGACGAGGACGACGGGACGGTCGTCTTTCTTGCGGGCGCCGCGGTATTCAAGAATGATGAATTTCGGCGGCTCGTGGCTGCCCCGCGCGACCCCGAGCAACGCGCCCATGCCCAGCTTCTCCATGTCTTTTTGCTCAAGAATCTTCAAGGCTACGCCGGTTTCTTTTGCGATGGCTTTTGCTTCCTGAGCGATCCTGGTCGGTGTCATGACATTGGACGGATGGTTGCAGAGGTCCCGGACGAAAATGGTCGCTTCTGCCGTCGCGGTTCCCCGACGTACACCCTCCGAGAGATCGCGCAACTCCGCTTTATCCCGAGCCGACAGTGTCATGGAGTCCACGTCGTAGCCCGCCCCTCGCTCGCTGCGATACTCGTTGAATCGGTAGCTGCCCAAGACAGCCCCCTCAACCATCGCCTGGGCGACGTCACTGGGGGAGGAGCCCTTTGGAACGATGGCGGGGACGGTCACGGTGAAAGTCGCGGCTTTGGCCTGCCGGACTCGTTTCACGGCATACCCCAGCGCCTGGCGGATTGTGTCCAGCCCGACGGAGGTCGTTTTCCCCAGACCCACGAGCAACACCCGCTTCGCGGGAATCTTCCGGTGGGTATGGAGCAACGCCGTTTCTGCCGTCTTGCCCTCAAACTCTTTGGACTTCAGCAACTCCGTGAGGGCGCCTCCCAGCACGTGATCAATCGGCGCCGCGTCGTCCTGCGAGAGGCCGGCCCCCTCGCAATGCAGCAGCACCAGCACGTCCGTGGCGTCCCTGTCCACACGCCCGACTTTTACGTTTACCTGCATGATCTTCATCCGCAATTCCTTTCTTTCTCGCGCTTCACGCGTCACACAGCACGAATCAGGTATCACATCCTCACACGCCCCGCATATCCGACGACCAGATTAGTTTGTGTAACTGCAGCTGAAACCGCACCGGCAACCGGTCGGCCAGCACCCATTCGGCAAGGTGCCGTGGATCCAATATGCCGAACACCGGGCTGAACAGCACAGGGCACCGGCGGTCCAGCTGGAACCGTGCAACCGTCTCCTTCGCCCACTCATAGTCGGCTCGATCGGTGATAACGAATTTGGCTTCGTCGTGCGCGCGCAGCCGCTCGACATTCGGCCAATACATGCGATCCGACATGCCGCTGCCCGGACATTTGACGTCCAAGATGATGCGTACTCGGAGATCGACGCCCGCCGTCTCGATGGCTCCGCTGGTTTCGAGCAAGACCGTGAACCCCTCGTCGCAAAGCCGAGCCAGCAACGCGGGACACTCCGATTGTGCCAGCGGTTCGCCTCCAGTGACTTCCACCAATGGACAGCCATATGAACGAACCCGATCCACGACGGCCTCGGGCGACACATCGGAACCGCCATAAAAAGCGTATTCCGTATCACACCAGGTACAGCGAAGCGGACAACCGGTGAGACGCACAAATACACAAGGCAGTCCGGCAAACGTGGATTCCCCTTGAATGCTATGAAAAATTTCGGTGACGCGCATGGATCAGATTGAGAAGACGATTATGCCCATCGTTGAATCGGCCAGTGCCGCCGCTTGGCGATGCGGGCCATCCCTCGGATGGGGTTGACGACCGTGGGGTATCCGACTGCGTTCAACAGGTCGAAGTCACCTGGACTGTCGCCGTAGGCGTAACACTGAGACAGGTCCAGCGTCAGATCCTGCGCCAACTGCTCGATCACATGCCGCTTGCCCTCTCCGTATGGAAAGGGAGAGAGGAGATGACCGGTATAGACGCCGTTGACCTGTTCTAATCGGCCGGCGAACCATCGTTCGACTTGTAAGGCGGTTGCAATGGGCTCGATCAGAAAATCGAGCGAGCCGCTCAAGAGCACGATCGTATGACCGGCCTGCCGGTGCTCCTCCATCTGCCGCATGGCCGCGGGAGAGACAGAGGGGCATACATGCTCGCGGCAAAACTCTTCTCCCAGTGGTTCAATTACTTGCGCCGGTTTTCCTGCCAGATACAGTTTGCGTTCTCGAAGCGGACTCAACGAGAGGCTGGGCAGGTGCTGGAGCAGCCACCAGAGGCTCACGCGCGCTTCGGGCCATCCGACGACACCGCGACGCCACAGCCACCGAAAGAATCGCCGCTCGCTCGCCTCGCCGGGCAAGAGCGTGTTGTCGACGTCGAAGAACGCGGCAACGGACGAAGCAAGATGTCTCGTTGTGATGGTCGGGTATGTCATCTGTATGCGGGCGTGAAATCAGAGGCCGATTCTACCGGAGGGTCCCTTCGTTGACAAGAAATTTGCCCTACTTCTATAATGCGCACTCTTTTCCCCTCGTCGCTGACTCGGGGCCTTACCGCAGGATGGTCAAACAAGCCTGCTGCAAGGCCGCAGCGAACAAAAGCCCGAGGAGGTACATACCAAGCTTCGCTTGAACCGCTCGCTTCGATCAAATGCGAGCGGATAAGTACTGTGCCTTCGGCTTTGGTCCGTTGAGGGTGTGAGCGATGCGAGAACGCAGTGGCAGGCTTCGTTTCAACATCCTGCTGAGTGCCGAAGTGGTGGAATGGCAGACACGCACGTTTGAGGGGCGTGTGGCGCAAGCCGTGCGGGTTCAAGTCCCGCCTTCGGCACCAAGATTCTTCTCCGGACGTCCTCCAACCAGGCGAACGAAATACCTTTCCCCAAAGCCACCGCCGCATACCGCCCAGTTCGCCGCGCCTTCAAACGGAACTCAATGTCCTTCTGAAAGGGAACCTTCATGACGGCTCCAACCACATTGCCTGACGCACTGGCTGTAATCGAAGAGTTGCGGGGCCAAGTCCGCGACCTGCTCCGTTTATTGGGGCAAGACGCGAAGCCGAGCGCCACAGAGGTCAGTGCTGCACCGGCAAAGACGATGGACCCGCATGAATTCTCGGAAGGGCTGGTTTCAAAACAGGCGGGGAAAGAGGCCTCCCAACACTTTCTCGATCTTCACCAGATGATCGAGACCGTCCCGGATGTCATCTTCAAACTGGACCTCCAGGGCAACCTGGCGGGGTGGAACAAGCGTTTGGCAATCGTCACCGGCTTCACTTCACAAGAACTCAATGGCAGACCCGCGCTGTCCTTTGTGCCTGACCATGAACACGCCCAGACGGCGGCCGCCATTCAGCAGGCATTCGAGGACGGGTACGCCGAACTAGAAGGGCATATGCTCACCAAAGCCCAGCTCACGATTCCGTACCATTGGACCGGGGCCGCGCTCAAGAACGAAGAGGGCCGGGTCATCGGTATCACCGGTGTCGGACGGGACGTATCCGAAAAGAGGCGGATTCAAGCGGAACTCAAGAGGCAACGGCAACAGCTCCTTTCGGCGCAAGCACTGGCCCATGTCGGCAGTTGGGAGTGGGACATATCATCGGGAGACATGGAGTGGTCGGAGGAACAGTTCCGGATTTTCGGCCACGAACCGGGAACCATCCAGACGACGTATGAGGTGATTCTCGCCGCGGTACTGCCGGACGATCACGACCGCGTCTTCACCGCGATCGAGACCGTGTTGAAAGGAATGGGAACCTTGGACGTGGAATGCCGGATCGTCCGCCCCAACGGTGAGATCCGAAACATCCACTGCCGTGGTGAGATTGTCCCAGACCACGCGGGCCATCCTGCCCGGATGTCCGGCAGCACGTTGGATATCACGAACCGCAAGCAGGCGGAATTGTCGCTACAGCAGAGTGAAGCGCATTTCCGCGCCTTGATCGAACATTCTTCCGACATCATCACCGTGCTTAACCTCGACGGAACGATCCGATTTGAGAGTCCGTCCTTCGAACGGCTGCTCGGATACCAGCAGCACGAGATAGACGGCCGGATCGCTTTTGACTTCGTACACCAGGATGACCTTCCGACCGTGCTCGAAAAGTTTCAGCTGGTCGTGCAGCGACCGGGCGAGGCCCAAACCGCCGAATTCCGGTTTCGTCACAAAGACGGCTCCTGGCTGGTCCTCGAAGGAATCGGCCGGTCCATCCTTGATACAGAAGGGCAACGCTGCGTCATTGTGAATTCTCGTGACGTGACTGAGCGTAAGCGCTCGGAAGCAGCGCTGATTCGAAGCCACGGCTTACTCACATCCTTTGTCGAGCACACGCCCGCAGCGGTGGCTATGCTGGACAAGGATCTCCGGTATGTTGCGGTCAGTCGTCGCTGGCTGCAAGACTACCGACTTGGCGACCAAAACCTCATCGGCAAATTTCATTACGACGTGTTTCCGGAAATTCGAGAGTTGAAAGAATGGCAAGCAATCCATCGGCGCTGTTTGAACGGAGAAGTGGAACGTCGCGAAGAAGATCGGTTTATTCGCGCAGACGGATCCGAAGACTGGCTCCGATGGGAGGTGCGTCCCTGGCACGATGTCATAGGTAGCATCGGCGGCATCATTATATTTACAGAGGTCATCACCGAGCGCAAGCGGGCGGAACAGGCGCTGAGGCTCAGCGAGGCCCGGTTCCGAACCATGGTGGAAGGCACCAGCGACTGGATGTGGGAGGTCGATGCTCAGGGGCGCTACACCTACTCTAGTCCAAGAGTACGGGACCTCTTGGGCTATGAGCCGGAAGAGGTGCTCGGCAAGACCCCCTTCGATTTCATGCTCCCGGAGGAAGCCAAACGGGTGGGCTTGCTCTTCGGTTCGATCGTCGAGGCACGGAGTCCGTTTGATCAGCTGGAGAACACCCAGCGTCATAAGGACGGCCCCCTGGTCGTGCTGGAGTGCCGCGGTGTGCCGATCCTCGATGCCGTTGGGACGCTGCGCGGCTATCGGGGATTCGATCGGGATATCACGATACAGAAGCAAGCAGAACAGGCGCTCAGAGCCTCCGAGGAAAAACTGAGGCAATCGCTTCTCGCCTCCAATACAGGCCTGTGGGACTGGAACACCGAGACCAACGAGGTGCGGCTCTCGCGAGAATGGAAGCGGCAGCTCGGATACGAGGCAGCGGAACTACCTGACACGTTCGAGAGTTGGGAGTCGCGGCTGCATCCCGATGATCGCGCCCGAGCTGTTACGTACGCCATGCAGTACCGCGACAATCCGGTCGGTGCATTCCAACTGGATTTTCGCTTGCTCCATAAGGATGGGACGTATCGGTGGATCAACTCGCACGCCTCGTTCGTGTCAGAACCGGACGGCCGACGCGTGCGCCTATTGGGCTCACACACCGACATCACCGAACGTAAACAGGCAGAAGAGACATTGTTCGAAAGCGAAGCACGGTTCCGAACTCTCGTATCGAATATTCCAGGAGCGATCTATCGCTGCGCAGTGGACAAGGAGTGGACCATGTCCTACCTCAGCGAGGCGATTTTCGATATCGTCGGGTATCCGGCCGCGGAGTTCATCGGCAACCACACCCGTTCCTACGCCAGCGTGATTCATCCAGATGATCGCCAGCTGGTGGAGGACACGGTCTGGGCTGGCTTGCGGGGGCGCTGTTCCTATGTCCTTGAGTACCGCGTGATCCATGCGAACGGTACGGTCCGGTGGGTCTACGAAAAAGGGCAGGGGGTGTTCACCCCGGATGGCGAGGTACGTTTCCTCGATGGCGCGATCTTCGACATCACGGAGCGCAAGCGGGCGGAAGCGGAGCTGCGGCGATCACACGCGTTCCTCCGCCAGGTGATCGACACTGACCCAAATTTCATTTTCGCGAAAGATCGTGCCGGGCGGTTCACCTTGGTGAACAAGGCGCTCGCCGATGCGTACGGCACGACGGTGGACAACCTGATTGGGAAAACGGAGGCCGATTTCAACCCGAACCGGGACGAGGTAGCGTTCTTTACCCAGCAGGACATTGAAGTCCTGGACTATCTGCAAGAACGGTTCATTCCGGAGGAGAGGATCACGGACGCCACTGGACACGTGCGCTGGCTCCAGACTGTCAAGCGGCCGATTTTTGACGAAACAGAGCGGGCCACCATGGTCTTGGGCGCTTCGACCGACATTACCGAGCACAAGCGGATGGAAGAGGCGCTCCGCCGACGGGAGTCCGATCTCCATGCCGCGATCGCGGAACGCGAACGAATCAGTGAGGACCTGCACGATGGCATTCTCCAATCCATTTACGCGATCGGCCTCGGCCTGGAAGCCTGCAAGCCGCTGATTGCGGATCAGCCCGAGAACTCCGGCGCGAAATTGAAAACGGAGCTTCAGCGGACGATTGGGCAGCTCAACCATGTGCTGGAGGAAGTGCGCAATTTCATCGCTGGGTTGGAATCGCGCATCTTGGATGGGCAAAAGTTCGACCTGGTATTGCGGACCATGGTGAGTGGCCTGGCCGCTTCGTATTCCATCCCCTGCCGGGTGACGGTCGAGAAAGCCGCTGCGCAGCGGCTTTCGACCGAGCAGGCGTACCACGTCATGAACGTGGCGCGCGAAGCGTTGAGCAACAGTTTTCGTCATAGCCACGCCGATAAGATTGCGCTGTCGCTCAAGTGCCTGAACCACGCCGTCCGCCTGTCGGTGATCGATAATGGCGTGGGATTCAATCCGTCGACCGTCCGGGACACAGGCCATGGGTTGGCCAATATGGAGTCCCGGGCGAGCAAGATCGGTGGAACATTCACTCTGCTATCGAAACCACGGAGTGGAACAAAAGTCCTACTGGATTTACCCAAGAGGTGCGCCGATGCCGACGACTAAAACCAAGCAAGTCCGTGTATTACTCGTAGATGACCACGAGGTGGTCCGTGTGGGACTGCGGTCCGTGCTGAGCCAAAATCATGGTCTCGTCGTGGTGGGAGAAGCCGCAACCATGACCGAGGCGACGGCGACGGCCTCCACACTCAACCCGGACGTGATCCTGATGGACGTCCGCCTCCCTGACGGTTCTGGCGTCGATGCCTGCCGGGAGATTCTCGCCGTCTCGCCAGACACCCGGGTGCTGTTCCTGACCTCGTACGCGGACGACGATTCAGTCCTGGCGGCGGTCTTGGCCGGGGCGCGAGGGTATGTCTTGAAAGAACTCGATTCCGCGTCGTTGATTCGCGCGATTCATGCGGTGGCCGAAGGCCGTTCGATCCTCGATCCGGCGGTCACGGACCGGGCGCTTCGCTGGTTGCGGGGATTCGCCACCGGCACCGATCGCCCTGAAGAAAAGCTGTCTGCGCAAGAGGAGCGGGTGTTGGCCCTCGTCGCAGACGGAAAGACGAATAAGGAAATTGCCACAGAAATGGACTTGAGCGACAAGACCGTCAAGAACTACCTCGCCAGCGTGTTTCACAAGCTCCGCATTACCCGCCGCGCCCAAGCGGCGGCATTCTTCGTCAAGCGGCAGGCATGAATCGAGTCATCCGGCCCTAGTGCACTAGGGATACATTCTCTCAGATTTCTCGCGCTTTCCATCTATGCGATGGGCTCGCCTAATCCGTAATATGGGCAGTATCGTGCTCCTGCGAGCGGAATCATGTTGAACGATCTCGCGCACACGATCCGACGCATCTTGGATCGGCCCATACCGCCTGCGAGCGTGCCATTGGACTCTGCCCGATCTGTCACCCTGTCCGAAGTATCGAGTGAGGAGTTGGATGCCGTCGGTTCTCGTCGTTGATGATGAAGATCCGGTTCGCTCGCTGATCCGGGAAATCCTGGAGCAGGCTGGGTATGCCGTGGAGGAGGCCCGCGATGGGAAAGAGGGATTGGAACGGTATCGGAATAAGCCGGCCGACGTGGTCCTGATGGATGTGTTGATGCCCGATCAAGACGGTCTGGAAAGTATCCTGCTCCTTCGCCGTGAGTTTCCCGCCTCTCGTGTCATTGCGATGACCGGAGGCAGCGACATGATCGGCATTCTGAATTTCTTGGATGTGGCGAAGATGATGGGTGCCTGCAGGACTCTCCGCAAGCCGTTTGAATTGCAAACGCTACTCGATACCGTTGGTGCTGAGGTGCCCGCCTAGCTCCTGTTCCCGTGCGTTTACCCGGACCCTTGCCGGACCCTTGATTGACATCGCACCACGTCCCGGTCAGACTTGGCCGCACGATGTCCTCGGCCACTACGATATGATTCTCCTGAATCTGTTCCTCTGCGTCATTGTCACGACCGTAGGATTCTGGATTCTCTGGGGAGCCGAATGGCCCCTTGTCATCGCCGGGTGGGCACTGGTTGCAGGCGGATTCCTCTGGTGGAGAGCTCGGTCCGTTGCGGAACTGTGGGCGTGGGCGACTCTGGGATTGGGCCTGGAAAGCTTTATCTGGCCGATCCTGGTGATGACCCAGCTCAAGCAGGTGTCTGAGACACCCTCTGACGAGGAGCTGGGGACGATTCTGTCGGCCGTCGTGTTCGGTCTGTTCTCATCCGTCTTCTGGATCTCTTTTTCCTACGGCCTGTTCAAGCGGGCGTGGAAATCCACATCCGGCTCGGCCAGCATCACCACATCTGACGGAAAGACCTCACGCCCTGCGAAACGAAACAAGGCTGGCTAAGTCAATTCGACCGGGTCGATATCGACGACGAATTTGATTCGCTTCTTTCGGTAGTCCTGCTCCATCTGGCCGACTGACGTCTGGATCAGGCGGCACAGGCCGTCATGATCGGCCCCTTTCACAAGGGTCTGAAACCGATGAAGGCCTTTCGGCCGCTTCCCCATGGCCGGCACCGGTCCTAACATGGACGGTGGTACCTCTGTCCCGACTGATTGTTCGAGACAGAATCGCCACCGCTTGGCGGCCGTTTCAACCTCCTGCTGATCTTTTCCCGATACCGACAGAGCGGCGAGGTAACAGGCCGGCGGGTAGTTCAGCAACCGTCGCGCCGCGAGTTCTTCATCGTAAAACCGCTGTGGGTCAGCTGAGAGCACAGCTTGCACGGCATGGTGTGCGGGAAGCCGCGTCTGCACAATAACCCGACCGCCTTTCAAATCGGGCCGGGCAATACTCACGGCCTCGTCCAACAACTGATAGGTGCGCTCAGCGGCGCGAAAGTCAGGGATGTGCAATCCTGAATCGGCCTGCATGATCCCGACCACTCCCCTACACGGGAGCGGGCCACGCTGGAACAGCGCTTGTGTCCCAATCAGAATATCCCAGGCCCCTGACCTGATTCCCTCCCAGGTCTGTCGAACGGCATCCGCACGGTGCAGTGTATCGCGATCAACGCGGGCGACCGTGGCGTGAGGGAACAGACGCCGTGCTTCGACTTCTGCCCGTTCGGTCCCATCGCCGACCGTAGTCAGACGAGTGGAGTGGCAGACCGGGCAGGACTGCGGCAACGCGTCCGCGCTGCCACAGTACCGGCACGCTAATACGCCCGCTTCCCGGCCATAGGCCAGGGCCACGGCACAAGATGGACAACGGGGCACCCAGCCACAGTCTCGACAGACCAGTGTTCGGGCGTATCCCTTTCGATTTAAAAAGAGCAGCACCCCGGTCTTGTGCTCCAACGCCTCCTGCATGGCCGCCATGAGCGTCCGGCTGAACAAGGTGCCCGCCGGCTCGTGACGGAGATCCACCAGCTCGACCTTCGGTCGCCGAGCCGGCTCCGGTCGAACCACATAGCGTTCGGCATCCCCATCAAAGGCCGATTCAAGAGAAGGATGAGCGGACGCAAGCACAACCAGGGCGCTCTCTTCCCTGGCTCGCATCCACGCGACATCTCGGGCATGATACCGAGGTTCTTGAGGCTCCTTGAGTGCCGGATCTTCTTCGCCCTCGATCCAAATCAGACCAAGCGATGGGAGCGGGGCAAAGACGATGGACCTGGTGCCCAGCACAATGGACGGCGTTCCCTCTTGGATTCGCCTCCAATATTCAGACCTGGGCTCCACGTGCGCCAGGGTGATCGGGAGTTTGGTCAGGTGGGACACTTGCTGTGTCAGCCATTCTGCTTTGGCGAGTCCGCCACAGAGAATCATCACGGATTTGCCCATCGCGTGTGTTTGGCGGATTGCCTCGGCAAGTCGGACCACTCGTTGCTCCCACGGAGCAGAGAGGACAACTTTCCTTGCCTGATTGGCGCGAAGATGCCCGGCTACCTGCGCCACCCAGAGAGGATCTGCCTCCACGTGAAGGAGGGACTCCACGATGCACCCCCCGTCAGGGCCAGTGGCCATGAGTTTCGTGCTCCGTCGTCGTGCGGATGCGCGAGCCGGCTCCTTGGGTAACACCAGCCGAAGACACTGGCCCCACGGAGCAACATAGTGTTCCGCGACCTGACGGGACAACTCGAACAGCACAGCCGAGAGCTCGACACTTCCCGACCCGTCCGCCAGTGAACGGATTTCCTTGAGGGAGGCGGCCCGTATCCCGCTCGGGAGACGGTTGCTCAAGGCAATCACCACCCCTTCCAGCATCGTTCGACCGAATGGCACGAGGACCTGCCGGCCGATCGCGAGAGTCTGGGTCAGTGCTGCGGGAACCAGATAGGTAAAGGCCTTGGCAATATGACGAGGCACGATGACATCTGCATACAGAGGCTCGTGCCGAACAGGAAGAACAGGCTGTTTATGATGAACCATGCGCCATTGTAGCAGTGCGGAAAAAGCGAGGACAACGAGGCGGATGAGAGTTGGCGATACGCCGTGGGAGAACGGAGCACGCCACCGTGTGGGGAGTCTGCTGGCGGAGAGGTTCTTCTCGAACCTCTCCGCTCAGGTTAGGATCAGCTAGAAGCCTGGGACATTGGCTTCTGGCGATGGATCTTGCTTCGCAGAATCAGACGGACCTGGATTGCCTGTGGAGGGAGTATTCGCCGGAGTGGAACCATCTCCCCCACTTGCAGGCGCCTGTGACTGCTGCTCACTGCCCGGCGACCCCGAGCCGCGTGCGTCGGAAACGTTCGCGCTGGCCGTTCCATCTCCCGGTGACGCCTGCCGCTGTTCTCCGACAGAGACCGTCCCGGACTCTGAAGGAGAGGCGGTGCTGGGAGGCGCGGCAGCCGGGTTGTAGAGCAGAATCTCCACGCGGCGGTTTTTCGTGCGACCCTCCTCACTGGCGTTGGTGACGGCAGGCTTGCTGTCGCCATACCCCACCGCGCTCAGACGGGCAGAATCCACTCCACCCTTCTCGACCAGATAACGGACGACTCCGCTCGCGCGGGCTTTCGCCAATTCCCAATTGCTGGGATATCGGGACTTCAGCGACGGTCCAATTTCCACATTGTCGGTATGCCCCTCGACTCGGATCAGCCGGGTATCGGCGCTGGTGTGCAGATATTCGATCAGTTGGTCCAAGACCTTATACCCTTCCGGCTTGATCGCCGCTTCACCGGACTCATAATGAAGGGCATTGGCCAAATCCCCCAGGTTGATACGGGTCTGTCCGGACTCGTCCTGAGTTTTGAGTTTGCCGGCAACGAGATCGGAGGAGCCAGTTGTCTGGTCGGTCTTGAGTGGAGTCAATTCAACCGGTTGCACAATCGGCATGGACTGACCGATGGCCTTGAACCGGTCTCCTCGAAATATGCGGGTGGTGGCTTTGACGACGCGAGCCGTTGCCGTCCGTTCTTCAACCGACAACACCTTGAGCTGGCCGATCTTTCTGGTCGGAAGTCCGGCACTATGGCGGTGGATATCCAGCAAGTCTCCGGCCTTGAGGCCATCCTCGCTTCCACGATCGACATACACGACGTTCGATTGCGATACCATGGTCATCGTTCTATCGGCCTGGACTTCCACGATCATGCCGTTCAGATCGACAGTCTCCGATACCGGGCTGGCACCTTCGTGCGGCGACGGAGCCACGAAACGCATGACAGGATCACCAGGGGACACTTGTGCGTAGCTGGTCAGGGATTCGACCGTCGTCAGGTCATGACTCGTATCGGTCACCCGTACGACCGCCAGGCGAATCATCACGAACCCCAGATACTCTTTCGTCACGGGATGAAAGACCTTGCGGGCTCGCTTATACACAGTAAACAGGTCCCCGACCGCGACGTCGGCCGGATTATCGAGCTTGAGATAGAAGACGTCTTGCCTTCCCATCAGCATTCGATTGCCCGTTGACTGATTATCTCCGGTGATCAGATTGACAATGCCGTCACGCGGCGTGGTTTTCTGGATGGCCCCGCTTGAGAAAACCATGGCGGCCTCGCCATGCCGCACAGCATCGGCGTTTTGGGTTTGTGCCAATACCCCATCCGGCAGTGCGCCGATACCGAACGAGAGGACAAGGATCAATGGCATCAACGTTTTCATAGGTCTGTTCCTTTGCGAGTTCTGTTCGGACCAATGTTCCTTGGCAAACCATAGCAAAACATGCTGTCCTGTCAAGAATTTGCGCCGATCTCACCGGGTTTGACCATCGTGCGTATCCAGTGTTATGGTTTCGGCGTCTTCGATAGCGTTCTGAGAAGCTCCGCACGGTCCGCGCCATGAACGATCAGCCTCCCTCGTCTGTATCGAGCTCTCCGAAGAAGGAGCGGATCGAGACCCAGATCCACCGCCGGCGGAAGGTCAGGGCCCGTTCCCCATTGGAGTCGGAGTGGGAGATGTCGCCATCACCTCGTCACGATGAACAACCTCCGCCGCCTACGCCGCGCCCTGGGGGCTGATCCGATCGTTCTGGATTCACCACCACCCGCCGGATCGTCTCTCTGCAACGCAAGGTCAGGCGCAGTCTTACGTTAGGGCTAGGGCTTTCGGGGCTCACTCAATTAGGTCCTTTGTCCGCTTGCTATCCCCACGATTCAACCTCTAAGATTCAAAGTTCTTTCAAGGTCAACACCTTGTGAGGCGAGGGTGATGAGTGATCCCCATTTGCTCGACTATTTGACCAAGTTCTTTCCCATCCTGCTCTTTATCTTCGCCGCGCTTGCGTTCGGGGTGGGAACGCTGGTGATCAGCCATTTCGCCCAGCCCAGGTATCCGGAACCGGAAAAATTATCGGTCTACGAATGTGGCGCCGAACCGTTTTCCGATGCCCGCATGCCATTCCCCGTGCGGTACTATATTTTTGCCATGCTGTTCGTCATTTTCGACGTGGAAGTGATTTTTCTCTACCCCTGGGCGGTGGTTTTTACCAAGATCGGTGTGATTGGATTGATTGAGATGCTGATTTTTATCGGTCTGTTTGTCGTCGCGTACGTGTACGCCTGGCGCAAGGGAGCACTCGAATGGGACTGATCCAGCTGGGGCGGCATGACAAGGACGGCGCTCCCGATGTCATTACCGGAAGCCTGGAAAAAGCGGTCAATTGGGCGCGCAAAGGCTCCCTGTGGCCCATGACGTTCGGGCTGGCCTGCTGTGCCATCGAGATGATGGCCGCCGTCTCGTCGCGGTACGACATGGATCGGTTTGGCGCCGGCGTCTTCCGCGGCTCGCCGCGGCAATCGGACTTGATGATCGTGGCCGGAACCGTGTGCCGCCGGATGGCACCGGTGATCAGAAAAATCTACGACCAGATGCCGGAACCGAAATATGTGATCTCGATGGGATCCTGCGCCACATCCGGGAATATCTACGACAGCTACAGCGTGGTGCAAGGAGTCGATCGGTTCGTTCCTGTCGATATCTATGTGCCCGGATGCCCGCCGACGCCCGAGGCGCTCTTCGACGGCATTTTGAAATTGCAGGAGCGCATCATGCAAAAGCGGGTGTTTGTCTCGCAACCGAAGGAAGTCAAAGCGAACTTCAAGGTGTAACGGATATTCCATGCATCAACTGGCTCAGCGGATTCAGGATGAGTTCCCCGTCGGCTTTGTCGGCGCGACGGAGTGGCGCGGCGACGTGGCGGTCACGGTCACGCGGGACAGACTCCACGACATCGCCCAATTTCTTCGTGATGAGCCGGGCATGGATTTCGACTACATCGTCCATGTGAGCTCCGTGGATTGGCCGGACGAGGAGGAACGATTCGAGGTCGTATGGGAGTTCTACTCTATCCGGAAGCGCCGCCGCATCCGGCTCAAGACGCGAGTGCCTGAGTCTGATTGTATCGTGGACTCTCTGGTGGATCTCTGGCGAGGGGCAGACTTCATGGAACGTGAAGTCTACGACATGATGGGCATCCGGTTTCGGAATCACCCGGATTTGCGCAGGATCCTGATGCCGGACGACTATACCGAAGGCTACCCCCTGCGGAAGGACTTTCCCCTCCGCGGCAAAGGCTGGCGGGATACGTTCGAGTTTCTGGACGAAGTTCCGCAATAAGAGCACGGACTGACGATGGCATTCGAAGATCAGAGAACGACGGTCTATAAAGTCGATCCGGAGCATCCGGAGAGCAAGACGCTTCCGACCTTACGGACTGAGGAACTGCTCTTGAACATGGGGCCTCAACACCCCAGTACCCACGGAGTGCTCAAGGTTATTTTGGAGTTGGAGGGAGAGCGGCTGGTGAAATCGACGCCGGTCATGGGGTACCTCCATCGCGGAGTCGAAAAGCTGGCGGAGGACGGCACCTATCACCAGTTCATTCCTCACACGGACCGGCTCGATTATGTCTGCGCGATGTACAACAACTTCGCCTATTGCCGCGCCGTCGAAAAGTTGCTGGAGCTGAAGGTGCCGGACCGGGCTGAGTATCTCAGAACGATCGTCGCAGAGGTGCAGCGTATCATCGGCCACCAATTTTGGCTGAGTGCCCAGGCATTGGACATCGGGGCAATGTCTGTCTTTTTCTACTGCTTTCGCGATCGGGAGATTCTGCTCGATTGGTTCGACGAGCTGTGCGGAGCCCGTCTCACGACCAGCTGGTATCGCATCGGTGGGGTGGAGCGCGACCTCACGCCGTCGCTCATCGAGAAACTGAAGGCCTTTCTCGACTATCTCCCTCCAAAGATCGACGAATACCAGGTGTTTCTCGAAAAGAACCGTATCTGGTTGGGACGCACGAAGGGCGTGGCCGTGATCTCGGCCGAGGATGCCATCAGCTTCGGACTAAGCGGACCGACGTTGCGCGGTTCAGGCGTGGATTATGATCTGCGCAAGTATGAGCCCTACAGCGCTTATCCAAAATGCGAGTTCAGTGTCCCGGTGGGAAAAAACGGCGACACGTACGACCGCTACTGGATTCGCATGATGGAACTCTACGAGAGCGTGAAGATCATCAAACAATGCCTCGAACAAATGGAGGACGGCCCCATCATGGCGGACGTCCCAAGCGTCACCTTGCCGCCCAAGCAGCGGGTCTTCACGAACCTGGAGGCGATGATCCAACAGTTCAAGCTGTTCTCGGAAGGATTCAAGGCGCCTCCTGGAGAGATTTATTGCGGGACCGAAGCGCACAAGGGCGAGCTGGGGTTCTATATTGTCAGCACCGGCGGGAGCAAGCCATACCGGCTCAAAATCCGCGCCCCGTCATTCATTCACATGGGCGCGTTCGACCATATGGCCAGAGGGTACATGATTTCGGACGCCTGCACGATTTTTGGGACCTACGATATCGTGATGGGGGAATGCGACCGCTAGGGGATGTGACACGTAAACCGTGAAACGAATCGTGGATTCTCTTGCGATTAACGACGAACGCTGAACGAGTAACGAGGCGTCAATGGGTCTGAAACCAGCCACTAATCCGGACGTCGAAGCGACGATGATCGAGCTGACGATCGATGGTAAGACCGTCACCGCCAAGGATGGCGTCTCCTTGTACGATGTCATCTCGATGACGGGCAAGATCATTCCGGCCATGTGCTACCACTACACGTTTGACCCGTTCGGTTCTTGCGGGATGTGTTTGGTCATGCAGGAAGGAAAGAAAGCGCCGGTCCGCTCCTGCACGGCCAAAGCGGCGGCCGGGATGATGATCCGCACCGAAGGCGACGATCTCTTCCTCGCCCGCAAGAAAGCCGTTGAAAAGCATCTCTCGGTGCATCCGCTGGACTGCCCGGTCTGCGACGCGGACGGGCACTGCGAGCTCCAGGACATGGCATTCGAGCACGGTGTGACCAATCTGGCCAATGCCAAACAGAAGTTTATTCCGGAGGACACCCGGAGCCCGGTACTGGACTTCAACATGAATCGCTGTATCGCCTGCGCCGAGTGCATCAATGTCTGCAAAGATGTGCTGATGATCGACGCGCTCCAGTTCATGAAGAAAGGCGGCTTCAATCAGGTTGTTCCGAAGGGCGATGTCGCGCTCGACTGCGAATTCTGCGGGGATTGCCTGGCGGTCTGCCCGGTCGGCGCCATCACCAACAAATTCTCGAAGTATCTGTACAAGCCCTGGCAGATGAAGAAAACCACCACCACCTGCAACTACTGTGGGGACGGCTGCCAACTGTACTTGGAAACGAAGGACGAGGAAGTGATCCGCGTCACCTCACCCCTGTCCTGGAAGAACAAATGGGGAGACCGGTCTGAGACGGCGAAGGGGCACGGCGGCCTGTGTGTGCGTGGACGGTTCGGGTTTGAGTATCTGGATGGCAAGACCCGACTGCGGCACCCTTTGGTTCGTGAACACAACCAGCTGGTGGAAAAGCCCTGGATTGAAACCATGCAGGCGCTCGTGGACCGATTCACGGCGATTACGCAACGGCATGGTGCCGATGCCATTGCCGGCTTGATCACCGCGCGCTGCACGAACGAGGAACTGTATCTGTTCCAAAAACTGATGCGGACCGTGTTCGGAACCAACCATCTCGACAGCAGCGCCCGTTATGGCCACATGAATTTCGTGCATGCCTCGAAGCATGCGGTCGGCCTGGGACGGACGCACAACGATTGGGAGGATCTCACCAAGGCCAAGGCCGTTCTCGTGATCGGTTCGAACATCACGGAAACGAATCCGCTGACGGCCATGCGGATCAAAGAAGCAATCCGTGTCTACAAGGCGCAAGTGGTGACGCTCGACTCCGCTGTGACGAATATGGCCAAACTGGCTTCTCATCCGTTGTTGATCAATCCCGGCACAGAAGGAGCCGTGATCGACGGGTTGGTGAAGACGGCCATCGACCAGGAGTTGGTCGATGAAGACGCGGTCAAGAAACATCCGCGCGCATTCGGCGCACTCAAAGCCGCGGTCGGTAGGCTGTCGCTGGAGAAGATCTCGACGCACACCGGCCTGTCCAGCGAGACCTTCAAGGAGATCGTGGCGCTCTTTGCGGAATCGCCTCGATCGATCATTCTGTGCGCGGAAGGCATCGTCAGGCGGACCAACGGCTACCAGAACGTCTTGAAACTCATCGACCTCGCCTGGATCACCGGAAAACTCGACCGCCCCGGTTGTGGTGTCAGCACGGTGACCGAGGAGCCGAATGAACAGGGTGCTGTGGACATGGGGGTCGCACCTGAGTTTTTGCCCGGACAAGCCCGATTCGACGACGCAGCCGCGCGCGACCGGTTTGCCAAGGCGTGGGACGCACCGCTCCCGTCGGCCGGGACCGGATCGCACCTCATGGACATTCTCAACCGATGCCGGAGCGGGCAGATCAAGGCCCTCTATATCTTGGGAGAAAATCCGCTGGGAACCTTGCCGGCTTCGCTGGAGGTGCGAACTGCGTTGGAGCAGCTTGAACTCCTCGTGGTCCAAGATCCTTTTTTGACGCAGACCGGACGGCAGGCCCATTTCGTGCTGCCTGCCTGCACATACGCGGAAAAAGACGGGACGTTTACGAATCTGGAAGGCCGCGTGCTCAGGGTGCGTCAAGCCATGGACCCCCTTGGGGATAGTTTACCGGACTGGCACATCATGACTGCTCTCGCCAACGCGATGGGGGGGCACTGGGAGTATCAATCGGTCAACGACATTCAAGCCGAGATCATGAAGCTCTTGCCTGGGTACTACAACCTCGGCCAGCCTCGAAAGATCGTGCCGGCACCTGACCACTACTTGTCGAATGGCTACGCCGCTGAAGTGGCGGCTCGGTATCGCGTGTCGGAGGGGCACGACCAGACGCGACCGTTTTCATTACAGATGGGCCAAGTGCTCATGCATTCGGGCAAAATGTCGACGGAAGCTCCGGGACTGATCAAGATTGCGCCCAATACCGGCAAGCTCCATATGAACATCCGGGATATGGAACAGCTGGGCGTGCAAGAGGGAGTGAAAGTGTGTCTCGCCTCCGAACGCGGGTCGTTGCAGCTTGGGGTTCAGCCCGACCAATCGGTCGCGCCGGGTACCTGTTTCTTCCCCGAACACTTCAACGAACCGCCGGTAAAGGATTTGATGCCGGTGTCGATCGACCCGGTGACGGGTGTCCCGACTTTCAAACAATGTTGGGTCAGCATTGAACGGGCGTGAGCGGATGTGTATGCTCTTCGGCCTGTCCGTGAGGAGATGGCGATGAATGTGGGCGCGTTGACCAAAAAAGTGCTTCAGGCCGCGCTGTTCTATGAAATCTGGGATGCGATGAAGGTCACGTTCCAGCACATGTTCCACCGGCCGATCACCTTTCAATATCCGAGGGAACAGCGGACGATTCCCGATGCGCATCGAGGCGCCCTGGGGCTGCTTCGGTACGACGACGGCCACGAACGGTGTGTGGGGTGCGATCTCTGCGAAGCCGCCTGCCCGTCACGCTGTATCAAGGTGATCAGCGCGGAGGACCCGACCCGCCCGCTCCAGCGGTATGCCACCGAGTTCTATATCGACATCACGAAATGTGTCTTCTGCGGCTATTGTGTCGAAGCGTGCCCGGTCAATGCGCTGGCCATGACGAAGATGTACGAATTTTCCACCCACGATAAGCGCACCCTGCTCTTCGATAAGAAGCGGCTGTACGACATCGGGGAACGCCACCTCGACGATGCGAAAAAATATCTGTATGCCCACAATCAGGAGAAGAATGTCGAGGAGAGTCGTGAGTATCGGTACTACTTCCCGCAGTCCGTACTCAAATCCACGCAATCGCCTCCCAAGCATCTGAGCTGAGTCACGATGATGGTTTCGGTATTTTTTGCGTATTTCGCATTGATGAGTATTGTCGCCGCGGCATTGACGGTGTCGCTCAGGCATCCCGTCCACTGCGGCCTCGCGCTGCTGGCGTTGCTGCTGCACGTCTCCGGCCTCTTCGTCCTGCTGAACGCCGAATTTCTGTGGGCCGTCCAGGTCATTGTGTATGCCGGTGCGATCTTGGTGCTGTATCTCTTCGTGCTGATGCTCCTGAATCTCAAGACGGACGAGCGGTATTTCCATTCGTCTTATCCGTATTTTATCGGACCAGCGGCGCTGGGATCGCTCTATGTCCTGTATCTGTTGCTCCAATCACCGTTTGAGGGTGCGAAGGGCGATGCGCCCGCGTCCGCGATCCTCGAAGGCGGGGACACGTATGCGGTGGGCATCAAGATGTTCAGCGATCATATTCTCCAGTTTGAAATCGTCGGCATCTTTCTGCTGGGCGCCATTATCGGCGCGATCGTGTTGGCCAAGACGCCAAAAACGATGGAAGACGTGGGCAGTAAACGGTAAGAGGGCAGGGTGATGGTGCCTCTGAGTGCCTATGTGGCCGTCAGCGCGGTCCTGTTCATGACAGGATTGCTCGGGGTGTTGATCCGGCGCAACTTCATCATCGTGCTGATGTCCGTGGAAATCATGATGAACGCCGCCAATATCAATCTGGTCGCGTTTTCTCATTATCTGGAATCCATGTCCGGCCAGCTGGTCGCCTTGTTCAATATCGCCATTGCCGCCGGGGAAGCCGCCGTGGGATTGGCCATCATCGTGGTCGTGTTCCGTGGAAAGATCTCCACGAACGTGGACGAAATGAACCTGTTGAAGTGGTAACGTGTCGGACTCAACGGATCTTCTCATCAAGCTGATTCCGCTCCTCCCGCTCCTCGCCGTCATCGCGAATGGGCTTCTCGGGAGCCGCTACTCGCATGAAACCGCGCACCGATTGGCCTGGGGATCGGTCGGTCTGTCGTTCCTGTGTACCATCGGGGTCTTTGCCGACATCTTGCAGACCCGAACCGCTCGTGAGGTCATCGTCTATCAATGGATTTTCGGAGGGGACCTTTCGATCAACCTCGCTTACTTGGTCGATCCCTTGACCTGTGTGTGGCTGCTGGTCATCACCGGCGTCGGCTTTTTGATCCACGTCTACTCAGTCGGGTACATGCATGGAGAGGCGGGCTTCACGCGCTTCTTCACCTACATGAACCTGTTTATGGTGTCCATGCTGTTGCTCGTCATGGGCAACAACTACGTGGTGCTGTTCATCGGCTGGGAAGGCGTCGGACTCTGTTCCTATCTCTTGATCGGCTATTACTACGATAAGGTCTCCGCCGCCAAGGCGGCGTCCAAGGCCTTTGTCGTCAACCGAATCGGCGACGCCGGATTCTTGCTGGCCATCTTCCTCATCTTCGTTCAGTTCAAGACCCTGGATTACACCAAGGTGTTCGCCCAGGTGGGCACCCTCTCGCCAGAAATGGCGACGGCGATTGCCCTGTGTCTTCTGGTCGGAGCCGTCGGCAAATCCGCGCAGCTGCCGCTGCACACCTGGCTGCCGGACGCGATGGAAGGCCCCACTCCGGTCAGTGCGCTCATCCATGCCGCCACGATGGTGACGGCAGGTGTCTATATGATCGTCCGCAACCACGCGATTTTCGATGCGTCGCCCGTTGCCATGGATGTGGTGGCCATTGTCGGCGGCGGCACCGCGCTCTTCGCCGCCACGATCGGGCTCGTGCAGACCGACATCAAACGGGTGCTGGCGTATTCGACGGTCAGCCAGTTGGGCTACATGTTTTTAGGCTGCGGCATCGGCGCGTATACCGCGGCGGTGTTTCACGTCATGACCCATGCCTTTTTCAAGGCACTCCTGTTTCTGTCGGCTGGGTCCGTCATTCATGCGCTGTCCGGCGAGCAGGATATTGGAAAGATGGGCGGGCTCACCCAGAAGATTCCATGGACGTACCGGCTCTTCCTGATCGGGACGATCGCCATCGCCGGCATTCCGCCACTGGCTGGGTTTTGGAGCAAAGACGAAATCATGGGCCACGCCTTCGTCACCCATAACTACCCCTATTACATCGTGGCCGCGATCGGCGCGTTCTTGACATCGTTCTATATGTTTCGTTTGACCTATCTCACATTCTCCGGTCCCTCGAGGATGGACCACCACACGGAAGAGCATGTCCATGAGTCGCCGATGGTGATGATCGGCCCGTTGATGGTGTTGGGCGGGTTGTCGGTATTGGGCGGGTTGGCCCTGGGGTTTCCACCGGAACACGGCTGGCTGCATCGCTTCTTGGAACCGGTGGTCGGAGCAGCTGGTACGCATGAAGCAGGCACCGGCTTGATGGTGGCCCTCATGGGAGGGGCGACGGCCATTGCCTTAATGGGTTGGGGGCTTGCGCACTTCCTCTACCATGTGGATCCGTCGGCGGCCGAAACGTGGGCCGCAAGATTTTCCGGCGTCTATAGGACCTTGCTGAACAAGTACTACGTCGATGAGATCTACGATTTCCTCTTCGTCGAACCCTTGAAACGGTTGGGAAAACTGCTCGACTGGTTTGACCGCACGATCATCGACGGCATCGTCCGAGGTGTCGGTCGGACGGCCGAGTGGAGCTCCGCCGCGTCAACCTGGATTGAAAAGCACATTATCTATGCCGGACTGAACATCATCGGCTACAGCAATCATGTGGCGGCACGGGAAGGCCGGAAAGTGCAGAGCGGAATGGTGCACCATTATGCCGGCCTCATCGTAGCGGGGATTTTTCTGTTGGCACTGGTGGTTCAGTTCATCGTCCAAAGATAGGGGCGTTCGCCACGCACGGCGATCATCATGTTGGAAGAACTCGCATCGGGCTTCCCCATCTTGTCTTGCATCCTGTTTCTGCCCATCCTCGGCGCCGTCGCGCTGTGGCTGTTTGACGATGCGGAACTGGTGCGGACCTCGACCTTGACGATCACGTTGGTCGAACTGGCGCTGTGTATCTTCGTGCTTCTGCGATTCATTCCGGAATCCGCCGCGATGCAGTTCACGGAACGGATCCCATGGATTCCGGCGCTGGGCGTCAGCTATCACCTGGGGGTCGACGGGATCAGTGTGTTGTTCGTCGGATTGACCGCCTTTCTCACTGTGCTGGTCGTGATCTATTCCTGGGATACCATTCGCCAGCAAGTCAAGCTGTACATGATGTGCCTGTTGGCACTGGAAACGACGACGATGGGGGTGTTTGTCTCGTTGGATCTGATCTTGTTCTTCGTCTTCTGGGAACTGATGCTCATTCCCAGTTACTTCCTGATCAAGCTTTGGGGAGGGGGCGCCGAGCGCCAATATGCGGCCCTGAAATTCGTGCTCTACACCCTGTTCGGCAGTGTGTTCATGCTGGTCGGCATCGCACTGCTGAATATCAATTTTCACCACTGGGCATCCCTCCACCATGCCGAACAGAGTTATTCGTTCGACTTGATCGAGTTGCTCGCGGTCCCGATTCCGCTCGACCAGCAGATCCTTATTTTCTGGCTGATGTTCATGGGATTTGCTTTCAAGGCCCCGGTGTTTCCGTTCCACACCTGGCTGCCGGACGCGCTGCTGGAAGGCCCTATCGGCATGGCGGTGGTACTGGCGGGCATCAAGCTTGGGACGTTCGGCTTCTTGCGTTTCAGTATTCCGCTCCTCCCCGATGCATCCAAGAGCGAAACCGTCATGACCGTGGTCGTGATCCTCGGACTCTGCGCCATCCTCTATGGAGCCTGGATGGCCTTAGTCCAGCAAGACTTCCGGCGTTTGCTCGCCTACAGCAGCATCAGCCACCTGGGTTTTGTCGTGGTGGGACTGTTCGCGTTGAACTTTCAGGGCCTGCAAGGCAGCCTGTTGACCATGATCAACCTGGGCTTCAGCACCGCCGGTCTCTTTTTTATTGCGGGGTTTCTCTATTCGCGCCAACAGACGACGCAGTTGTCGGCGTTCGGCGGGATGGCGAAACAGGTCCCCGTGCTCGCCACATTCTTTTTGCTGATCGGCTTGGCCTCAATCGGGTTGCCCGGGACAAACGGGTTCGTGGGGGAGTTCCTGATCCTCTTGGGCGCGTTCAAGGCCAAGTGGTGGTTTGGCGCAGTGGCGGTTCTCGGTGTGATCTTCGGCGCAGCCTATTTTCTGTGGTATTACGAGCGTTCCATGCTCGGCCCGCTCGGTAAGGCCGTGAAACAGACGATGCGCGATTTGCAGCCCCGAGAAACCGTCATCGCGGTCTCGCTGTCGATCATGATTCTCTGGATCGGGCTCTATCCATCCCCCTTCTTGCGCATCATGAACGGATCGGTCCAAGCGTTGGTCGATCGGCTGAATCATGGCACGGTCGCCGCCCTCGACATGAGACCGATGGAACGAGGACACTAGTCGAATGGGCGAATACGCACTTCTCTATATTCTCTTTGCGCCTTTCTTTGGCGCGTTGGCGCTGATTCTCGTGTCGAACCGCCAGC
Organism: Nitrospira sp.; assembly: GCA_036277675.1. Lineage (GTDB taxonomy): Bacteria > Nitrospirota > Nitrospiria > Nitrospirales > Nitrospiraceae > Nitrospira_D. The sequence continues at coordinate 24,861 of DASUMN010000063.1, forward strand.
CTTTGCTCGTTCGCGGCATTGCGGTTGGGTCGGCCTTCGTATCCCTGATCGCATCGATCTATATCTTTTATGTTTACGACGTAGACGCCGGAGGGTTTCAGTTCGTCCAGAAGTTCGAGTGGTCGCGGGAACTCGGCATCGCCTTGCACCTCGGCGTCGACGGGATCGCCACTCCGCTCGTGCTGGCTTCGTCCATTTTGCTCTTCACGGGCGTGTTCGTCTCGTGGCACATCAAGGACCGCGCGAAAGAGTTTTACATCTGGCTCCTGATCTTGGCTGCCGCCACCATCGGCGTCTTCATGTCACTCGATCTGTTCTTCCTGTATTTCTTCTACGAGATGTCCGTGATCCCCATGTACCTGCTGTTAGGCATGTGGGGCAGCCACACCAAGCAGTATTTGGAGATGACGGACCCCGACGGGCTGAAACTGAGGGATTCCGTCGGTTTCATTTTGAATTTCGGATCGAACAGCAAAGAATACGCGGCGATGAAACTGGTCCTGTTCCTGTCGGCGTTTGCCGTCGCCGCACTGATGGGCATTCTCTTGATCTACAAGTACGCCGGCCTCAATACCTTCGACATCCTTGTGCTCCGCGAGCAGGCCAAACTGCTGAATATTCCCGTGCTCGGCACGACCTTGGACAAGATCATTTGGGTCTTGATCTTTTTCGGGTTCGCGTCGATCGCACCCTTGTGGCCGTTGCATTCCTGGTCCCCCGTCGGGCATGCCGCGGCTCCGGCCGCGACCAGTATGCTCCACGCCGGCGTCCTCATGAAGCTTGGGCATTTCTCGATCATCCGGGTGGCTTTTGAAATTCTTCCCGATACGACCAGAGAGATGATGCCGATTGCCGCGGTCCTGTGCATTTTCAGCATCATGTACGGCGGGTTCGTCGCCTTTTACGCCAAAGACACCAAGTACGTGATCGGCTATTCCAGCTCCAGTCACATGGGCTACGTCTTCCTGGGCATGGCGGCGCTGAACTACATCAGCTTGACCGGCGCGGTCATTTACATGTTCGCCCATGCCATGGCGACGGGCATGCTCTTCGCGATGGCCGGCTGGGTCTACGACCAAACCCACACGCGCGACCTCCCTTCGCTGGGAGGTCTTTCGAACAAGATGCCGTTCATCTCCGCCTGCTTCATCGTCGGCTGCATGGCTTCCATCGGAATGCCCGGTACCGTGAACTTCATCGCTGAAATCATGATCATCGTCGGCAGCTGGAACAAGTACCCCTTCCAAGTCATTGTGGCCGTGCTGGGGATTGTGCTCACCATGGCCTATCTCTTTAAAATGATGCGGAGCATGTTTTATGGCCCGATGAGTCAAAAATACAGCCACGCGCACGATGCCGTGGGGGTGGTGGACCGGTTGCCGCTGTTAATAATGATTGTCGTCACGGTGGGATTCGGCGTGTTCCCCATGCATTTGTATGATGTCGTCCGTTCGGGGGTGAACCCCCTGATCGCTCGGATCACGCAGGTCGTGCCGGTCGCGTCAGAAGATCGTGAAACGTTGAACGTGAAACGTGACGCGACGGATCACTCATTGGAGACCGATCACACCGCGGTTTCCAGCCATCTCGCACGTGTGACTCCGCACGCCTCACGGGGGCTCGAATGACCTTTTCGCTGACCCTGTCAGTGGCCGATCTCTTGCTGCTCCTGCCGGAGATCTTCTTGACCTGCTGGCTGTGCCTGATTTTGATCGTCGACTTTACCTTCCCCCGTATGTCCAAGGATCAGCTGGCGTTTCTCAGTGTCGGCGGCCTCGCGGGCACCTTTGCGTGTCTTGTGTGGTTCGATGTGGCTCACATCTCGGGAACGTTGTTCGCCAACATGTTCGTGCTGGACCGCATGGCCCTCTTTTTCAAGATGTTCATCGTCGCCACCACGGCCCTCGTGATCCTGGTATCGGTTCAATACGTCGATCGGTTCACGTTTTTCCGGGGCGAGTACTACGTGCTCGTCGTCATGTCGGCGCTAGGGATGATGTTCATGTCCTCAGCCAACGATCTCCTGTCGCTGTTCGTGAGCCTGGAATTTTCTACGCTCGGATTTTATGTGTTGGTGGGCTACCTTCGGGAGGATTTGGCCTCCAACGAGGCGGGACTCAAGTTCTTTATTCTCGGCGTATTCGCCGCCGGGCTGCTCGCCTACGGCATCAGCCTCGTGTATGGCGAGACGGGCAAGCTCGTCTTTTCCGACATGCACCTCACCGCCACGTCCGGAACGATCATTGGCTTTCTCCTGATCTTCACGGCGCTGGGATTCAAAATTGGTGCGGTGCCCTTCCACTCCTGGATTCCGGATACGTATCATGGCGCGCCAACCCCCGTGACGGCATTCTTGTCCCTCGCGCCCAAGGGCGCCGCATTGGCCATCCTCTTACGGATTTTCTTCGTCGCGCTGGCAACCTTCAAGCCGGTGTGGATTGTCCTGTTGGTCGCCGTGTCGATCTTGTCGATGACGTATGCCAACATCGTGGCGATTGCGCAACGGAACATCAAGCGTCTTCTCGCCTATTCCGGTATCGCGCAGATTGGCAACGTCCTGATTGGTCTCGCAGCCGGCACCAAGATGGGGAGCGACGCCATCTTGTTCTATCTGTTGGCCTACCTGTTCGCGAACATCGGCGCGTTTGCCGTCGTGATTGCGATCTCCCAGGCGATCGGGAGCGAGGAGATCGACGACTACCGTGGCTTGAATCGGCGGTCGCCGTTCCTGGCCTTCGCCATGCTGCTGTTCCTGTTGTCCTTAGCCGGCGTTCCCCCGCTGGCTGGCTTTATCGGCAAGCTGTATATTTTCGTGGCGGCAATTAAAGAAGGGCTCTATACGCTGATCACGGTGGCGCTGATCAATATCGTGATCTCGATGTACTATTATCTGGTCGTCGTGAAGAAAATGTACATCAATGAGCCGATCGACCCCTCTCCGGTCTTGATTTCCGGCCCGATGAAGGCTGTGATCTATGTCGGCTTGGCTGGGACCCTGGTGATAGGGATCTATCCTCAGCCGTTCATTGATTGGATCGTCGGCGCGACGCTCATGTTCTCGAATTTCGCAGCCCAGTCGACCATTGTGATTCCTCCCACGCCGCCGCTCGGCGGATAATTTTCTGTTCCCGGCACGAGTTCTGCTACAATTACCCTACGAAGGTGTCGTGTGAGTGGCCTCCCACTATGACCCCCAATTTCCGATCTGAGTCTTCCACGTCCATGGCCTCGGCAACAAACGTCCCGCCGGAATTGTCTCATTCCCAGCCGCGCGAGCCCGAGTCCCTCCGTGTCAGCACACTCGCGATGCGCCGGGAACCATTTTGGCGTTCTCCCGTCTTATGGTTTCGCTCGCTGACAATTGAGCGGAGAATCTTAGCGGGTTTCGGCCTTGTGTTCGTGGGTATTCTCATTATCAGTGCAGTGTCGTACCGCAACACCAGTCTCGTCGTGGCCAATAGCAAGCTCGACACCCGCAGCCATGAACTGGTCCGGCTCCTGGCCAATATTGACGTGACGTTGGACGAAGCAGAGAACAATCACCGCCGATATCTGATCACCGGTGAATTGTTGTATCTGGAGGCCTACCAGCATGTCGTAGAGCAGAAGCCCAAGTTTTTGCAATATCTCGACAACCTGACCGAAGGGTCTCCGGAGCAGCAGCAACGCATCGATCTGCTCGAGCAGTTGATAGACCGGCAACTTGCCGCCGAGGCGGGCGCCATTGATCAGTTGGCAAGCCACGGGTTCCAAGCCGTCAAGAAGATGGCGCTCGAGGGAGCCGCCAAACAGGAGCTTCGAGACATTCACCGTCTCATCGCGGAGATGGAGACCTCTGAGCAACAGGCGCTCCAACGGCGGGTCCTGGAATCGGCATCGACCACGACGGGCACTATTATTCTTCTCGGAATCGGAGCCTTGCTCCAGCTGGTGCTGTTAGCGGCAGTGTACTATTTGATCCGACACGACATTACGGAACGGCGGCGTGTCGCCGCTGAGCTCCAGCGCCGCGGCGAGCTGCTCGAAGCGGCGAATAAGGAGCTGGAATCATTTAGCTATTCGGTTTCACACGACCTCAGGGCACCGTTGCGACACATCGACGGCTATGCGTCGCTGTTGCGGAAAGCGGTCACGGATTCGCTGAACGAAAAAGCCGCCCGGTATTTGCAGACGATCTCCGATTCCGCCAAGCAGATGGGCCAATTGATCGATGATCTGTTGGTCTTCTCCCGCATGGGCCGCCAGGAAATGCTTCAGACAACGGTCAATTTGGATCAATTGGTGAAAACCGTCCTTTACGATTTACGACTTGACTTGCAAGGACGGGAGATATCCTGGACAATTGACCAACTTCCGGAGGTGCCTGGCGATCCGGCCATGCTGCGGCAAGTGTTCATGAACCTGATCGCCAATGCCGTGAAGTTTACGAGTACGAGGCCGATAGCCAAAATTGAGATCGGCATCGGCCAGCGGCTGCCGAGAGAAATTGTGCTCTTCGTCAGGGACAACGGCGTAGGATTTGATATGCAATATGCAGGCAAGTTGTTCGGCGTCTTCCAACGACTCCACCGGGCGGACGAATTCGAAGGCACCGGCATCGGGCTCGCAAATGTGCGCCGCATCGTGCATCGACACGGAGGACGCACGTGGGCGGAGGGCGAACCGGACAAGGGAGCGACCTTCTATGTGGCGCTTCCGACCAGGAGGCCTCGAACATGACCGCCATAAAACCGATTCTACTCGCTGAAGATAATCCCCGCGATGCCGAACTCGCCATGGCGGCGATGGAGGAACAACAGATCGCCGATAAAGTCGTGCTCTGCCACGACGGCGCGGAGGTGCTGGACTATCTCTACTGCCGAGGGGAATTCACCTCCCGCCTTAAAGGCAATCCGGCAGTAGTCTTTCTCGATCTCAAGATGCCCAAGGTCAACGGGCTGGAAGTCTTACGGGTCATCAAGTCCGATGCCACGCTCCGGCCGATTCCTGTCGTGATGCTGACGTCTTCCCGAGAAGAACGCGATCTCAGCGAGAGCTACTCATTGGGCGCCAATGCCTACGTGGTCAAACCGGTGGAATTTCACCAGTTTGTGTCCGCGGTCAAAGAACTGGGCATGTTCTGGGGCGTGATCAATGAGCCCCCCCCTGAAAGGTCCGGCTCCGGACACTAACCACGATCGAGGTTCCGTGACAACTCCGTTACGAGTTCTCCATCTGGAAGACAACCCGACGGATGCCGATCTCATCGCCACGATGCTGACGGAGGGAGGAATTCCCTGTGTCTCTCGCCGTGTCGACAGTCGTGACGCGTTTGTCAGGGCCCTTAAGGATGGCCAGACGGATCTGATCCTGGCCGACTTTTCCCTTCCCGGGTTCGACGGCATCGTCGCCCTTGAGCAGGCCAGAACTATGACTCCGGACATTCCATTCCTGTTTGTGTCGGGAACGCTTGGCGAGGAACTCGCCATTGACATGATGCAACGGGGCGCGACGGACTACATTTTGAAGCAACGGCTTGGACGCCTCGTTCCGTCGGTTCAGCGGGCACTCCGTGCATTCCAGGATCGTGTGGAGCGCACCCGAGCGGAGGCAGCACTCCGTCAAAGCGAGCTGCAACTTCGGCAGGCGCAAAAAATGGAGGCGGTCGGCCGATTGGCGGGAGGAGTGGCGCATGACTTCAATAACCTGCTGACCGTGATCATGGGCCATAGCCAGGTGTTACTGAACGAAATGGGGCCGGACCACCCGCAGAGAAGCAAGATCGAGGAAATGCAAAAGGCCGGTGAGCGAGCAACGGCTCTGATCAGGCAATTGCTCGCGTTCAGCAGAAAACAACCGTCCGAGCCGAAAGTGTTGGACGTGAACGCCGTCCTCACCGATATCGAATCCATGATGCGCAGGCTGGTTGGGGCGGACATCGACTTGGCCTTGAAGCTAAGCCCCGAGAATCTGCGCGTGACGGTGGAGCCATCACAGCTTGAGCAAATCATCATCAACCTCGTCATCAATGCCCGAGATGCGATGCCCAATGGGGGGCAGCTCCTCATCGAAACGGGCGCATGCCATCTTGCCGGGACACCAGCCTATCATCTCAGGCCCCTGCCTCCCGGTTCCTATGTCCGGCTGTCTGTTTCGGATACAGGCTGTGGAATGGCTCCGGAAGTGCAAGCCCACATCTTTGAGCCTTTTTTCACGACCAAGGAAGAGGGAAAAGGGACCGGACTCGGCCTCTCGACCGTTTTTGGAAACGTGACCCAGAGCGGGGGCGGATTGGATGTGACCAGCGTGATCGGCCGAGGTACCCGATTCGACGTGTATCTTCCGATTGCGACCGTGGACACTAAAAATGGAACCAGCCCCGAGCTGATCCAGCCGCCGCTGGGCGGCCAGGAAACGATTCTGTTAGTCGAAGATGACGCCGGTGTGCGCGAACTCCTTCGTGATGAGCTCCGTAAAATGGGGTACCGGGTTTTCGAGGCCAAGCACGGACTCGAGGCCTGCCTCGTCGGCACACAGCAGATGGGAGAGCTGCAACTTCTGCTGACAGATGTGGTGATGCCGGGAATGAATGGGACGGAATTGGCTAAGCACCTTCGTGTGATCAAGCCAGGGCTGAAGCTCCTATTTATCTCAGGCTACTCCAATGATGTGGATATCGGAGCCGGTGATCCGTCCAGCGCTTATCTGCAAAAACCGTTTACGCTGGAGACGCTCGCACGGACGATTCGCGAGTTGCTGGACAGAAAGCAGACCGGAGTGACACGACCGATACCATAGCCCAACACCGCCCGCTCTACATTCCGGTCGCCCGGCTATGCTCATGCGTCGTTCCCTCCTCCACTCCGTACAGGCAGGGGATTCGAAAACCGCCATGATTCCAACTGCGTTGAGCACTGTCGGTCGGTATGGGCTTCAAATCTGCTGGGTCGTGCTGGTATTGCTTCTTTCGCCTCATGTGAGCCGTGCCGAATCCATCCTGTGGGAACAGTTGGCGAATGGCCTTGCGGTATCGGTCTGGTTGCCGGGAAAGTCCTGCCCGGCGGTGCCAGCCCTTTTGGCCATCGACATTGATCCCGATCGTACGAGATTTGCGGTCCACCACTACGCACAAGAACGTCTCCCCCACCCCCCGACCATCGAGGAATGGCACAAGCGGTCAGGTCACGCTGTTCTCTTCAATGCCGGACTGTTCCGGGAAAACTTCGCCTATCTCGGTTTGCTGTATAAGGATGGCCAGTCGTTGGGAAGCCGCCGTCATGCCACCTGGCAAGGATTATTCGTGGCGGAGCCAGCGGTCGCCGGCTTGAAGAACGCTCGGGTGTTGGACTTGACCGTCGAGGGCTTTGATGAGCGGCGCCCCCCATATCGAGAAGTCGCGCAAGCACTGATGCTATTGGACCATCGCAGGAACATCCGTGTGCGCCAGACGGGGAAGCGTGCCTACCAAACGATTGTCGCAGAAACCGACAAGGGGCATATTCTCATCTTCAAGAGCCGGGACCTCATGACCCTTTACGACATCGGTCAATGTCTTCGGGACACAGTGCCATCCGTACGACAAGCCATGGCTATGGACGGAGGTTCATCATCCGATGTGCTTGTCTCGGAGTCGCTGTGGCGGGAAGATCGATACACCGAAGATCTTGTGTCTTGGAAAACGCTATTCGGTGGAGGCAACGTCGCGCACATTCCTCTCCCGACTGTGATTGGGGTGAGCCCCCGGTGACCAAACGACGAAGGCCGCCAGCCGTCACGCGTCATTTGAGTCTGCTTCCCGCGATGTAACTGGCTAGCGCCGTGGTCGTTCGACCGGGAATCCGGCTTCAAGCCATGCATTCATGCTGCCGGACACGTTGTAGACATGGCGATAGCCGAGGTCCGCAAGCGTCTCCGCAGCAATGTTGCTTCGACGACCCGATTGGCAATAGACGACAATGTGCTCGTCGAGTTGTGCGCCGATCTCTCGATGCCTGGCTTGAATCTCGCGGAAATCGATATTGAGATCCGTGCCGGGGATCACACCAGCCTGATGCTCCTCTGGGGAGCGGACATCAATGAGCACGAATCCTTTCTTGCTCGTGGAACCCGCCTTCGACAAACTCACCTGCAGTTGTTGCACCGTGAGCAAGTAGGAATGGTGGGACCGGGCCACATCGCACAGCACAAGGCCGGTCAGCAGACACCCTAGTATCGCGAGAAGTGAGAATTTCATCGTCTTTTCTCCCATGGCGTATTGCAGCCGACAATGACTCTCTTCATAATAAAAGCATGCGGAAGAGCTGGTCAAGCGTGGTCGCTGCGATCGCGTTCTCCACACTCATCTCCTGTGCCGACGGCGTCAAATTCGTTCAGGAGCATGAGGACGGCGGGGTGGTGGTCTATCCGTTCAGAGGGGACCAAGGTTCCCTGCTTTCATCGTTTCGACAGAATGCTCTTGCCCTCATACAAGAGAAATGTGGCAGCCGCTCATACACCATTGTCCGTGAGGGGGAAACCCAGGGACGGTCGCGGGTCGTGAGTCCGATGGAAGGGCAGGAAGAAGTCATACAGGAACGGCGGTGGGGAATTCAGTTCCAATGCCAATAGGCGGCTCGCCGTGGCCAACAAGGCCGCACACCCTATGACGTAGGCCGTTCTTTCATCAAGTCTTCGATGGTCAATAAACTGAGCAGCGTCAAGCCCTCCTGCTCAACCTTCTGCTTGCCATCCTGCTCCTTTCGATCCACAATGACTAACGCATGAGTGACGGCAAGTCCTGCGTTTCGGGCTGCCGCCACTGCCTTGAGCAACGAGCCCCCGCTCGTCAGAACATCATCGACGATCACCGCCTGATCTCCCGAACGAACGACTCCTTCAATCAACTTGCCGAGGCCGTGATCTTTGGCCTGCTTCCTCACAACAAATGTCCGCCATTCTCTGCGTGGTTGAATCGAAAACGCATAGTCCGAGATGGATGTGGCAATGGAAATCGCTCCAATCTCAAGGCCGCCGAGACAATCAACATTCACAGGTCGCAAGACGTCATAAGCCAACTGAGCCACCAAACGTCGGGCGTCGGGATGGGCCATCAAAGAGCGGCAGTCGACGTAGAACGGGCTGGTCAGTCCCGAAGCCAGTGTAAATCCCTGAGGATCCCATCGAAATGAGTGGGTGCGGTGAAATGCCTGTGCCAGTTCCGTATGCAGGGTCGCCATTGCCAGATGTTTCGTCCCAGATCACGAAAGCGACGGCATTGTACACTGTGCGGGCATGTGTTGATAGACGTTTTCTTGGCGCTGATTTCCTGGCGCACGTGTACAGAGAGAGATCCCGCGCATGTTCCTATTCGTCCATCTTCACTGGGCCACGAACACACCAAACCGGGAACGTATAGATTCTGGTGAGACTCAATACATTGCCTAAGAAGGCATCCAGGTATTTCGCATAAGAAGGCTGGTTCGCCTCCGGCACGACGGTCCAATAAGAAGTCGGCTGGACATTCAAGAAGGGATGGCCCGGAGAAAGGTTTGGGCCTGGAGCATCGACTGCGGGTCCAACCAAACTGCGCATTTCGCTCGGTGCGGGTAGCCGCCAGCCCTTTTGTCCTCCCGTATCCCTGGTCGTACAAAGGATACGGGCTTCGTTCCATGTGACTGCGGCGGCCCGTGGGGCCAGTTCCCACACAAGCCCTGTCTCCTTATCCAATACCGCATCGTTGTTGTACGTAGGCAAGATCACAAATCGCCGGTCTGCCGGGTGCGCTCGTTGCCAATTCTGAATAATCTCAGCGATGAGTTCCTCTTTTCCCGCTGACATGCCAGTTGGAGTACGGAAGAGCGCATTTCCTAGAAAGCAGAGGCCTCCTATGGCCACGAGGATTCCGGCTCCGATGATCCAGTTGGGTTTCATGGCGGCACTGAGGGAATCCAACCGATGTTCTGCTCTCGAAGGAATTAGATCTTCTGGACAGTCACTGCACGATGTGTCTGGAATGTAGGAATATGAAGGCATTGTAAGAGGGTCTCGATGGGCGACGCAAGAGTCATCACGGGGCTGATCTTGATCACTACGAATGTGTAAAGTATGGGATTTACTGGACTGTTGGATGACTATAGAGGGCCAACCAGCTCTGAAGGGATGTTCAGGCTAGGTTCGGAAGGGAATCGACCGTCTTGAAAGAGCCCTAACCTTGCAAATGGTGGCTATCTGGAGTACATTCAGCTTTATTGTAAGCTCAGAATGCACTGTAGGAAAAGTCCAACTCTGTAGGGCAGGAGTTACATAACGAAACAATACCTTGGTAAGTTTTTCTACAAGGAGGATGCACTATGGCAGCGTCAGATCGCGGGTATGATATTTCGCAGTGGTACGATTCCCGGCCGGTGAAGATCGGGTGGTTGGCGATGCTGGGGATCGGGGTGTTCTGGGTGCTGTACCAGCGGGCGTTCGGCTA
>DASUMN010000064.1:0-4411 GCA_036277675.1 Nitrospira sp.
TCCAATAGTTCCTTGATTGCCACCACTCCCATGCCTTCACCTCCCTTGCAGGCTTGCAGAGCACCCACGAATGGGCGAGGGGCGTCCAGCCCCTTATTCTCAAGCCAGGCGGCGTGTGTTCACGCCGATGTTGGATTTGAACAAACTCCCATCCGCCGACGGGCGGAATAGGATGGCCTTCACTGTCAGGTCGTCACCCGACCGCGCACGCTATCATAGTCATGTTGGCTTTTCAAGCAGTCGGTTCAGATTCTTCCCTAAGATCGATAGCTTGCGTTGATGCGGACATAGTCGTAGGAGAGGTCGGTGGTCCACATGTGTGCGTGGGCATGGCCCTGTCCCAAGTGAACGGAGATCGTAAACTCCTTTTGCTTGAAGACTTGGGCAATCTTCTGTTCAGCAGCGAGTCCCACGCCGATACCCCGTTTGACCATGAGGATGTCGCCGAAGCGCACGGTCACTTTATCAGGCTCGATCGGGACACCGGACCGGCCGATCGCGCCCATGACACGTCCCCAATTGGCGTCTTCCCCAAACAATGCGGTTTTGACGAGATTGGATGTGGCGATCGTAGCGGCGACTCGCTTGGCGGCTGAGACCGTCGAGGCACCCGCCACCGCGATCTTCACGACTTTCGTGACGCCTTCGCCGTCACGGCAAATGGCCAAGGCAAGCTGTTCCGCCGCTTTGGTCAACAGTCGGAGGAAGCGAAGGTAGTCAGGAGTTCCTTTCCGAACTGAAGTATTCTTGGCCTGTCCATTGGCGAGACAGAGAACGGTATCGTTCGTGCTGGTGTCGCCATCTACGCTAATGCAGTTGAACGACTGATCGACGGCACTCTTCAGTGCGGACTGGAGCGCTGCCGGTGCGATCGCGGCATCGGTCGTCAGATAGGCCAGCATGGTCGCCATGTTGGGATGAATCATGCCGGAGCCTTTGGCCATGCCGCCGATCGTCACGGTCCGGCCTCCGATTTTTCCGCGCACGACGACGGTCTTCGGGCGGAGATCGGTGGTAAGAATCGCCTGGGCGGCCTGCGGTCCACCTCGACTGTTCAGCCGGGAGATCAAGGATGGCAGGCCAGCCTCGATGCGTTCGATGGGCAATACTCGGCCGATGACGCCGGTCGATCCCACGAAGACCTGATGCGCTGGAATGGATAGGTGCTGCGCGACAGCCGTCGCCATCGTCTTCGCCGCGGCGAGCCCTCGTGCACCGGTACAGGCATTCGCGTTTCCGCTATTGACGACAATTGCCCGGCCTTGGCGGCGGCGGAGGTGGAGTCGGTCGAGGATGACCGGCGCAGCAGCCACGCGATTTTGCGTGAAGACACCCGCGATGGGTCCTGTGACATCCGAAACGACCAGTGCCAGATCCGGAATCCCTGGTTTTTTGATTCCGCAGTGGATGCCGGCGGCTTGAAAGCCGAGAGGCGCGGTGACACCGGCTGTCTGATCGTGTTTCATTGTGTGTTGTCGGCTGGTGTAGCCAGTGATTTAGACGTACACAGTCGGGTTGTTACGGGTAGCTGCTCGGCATGGTGAGCCCGCTCTCTTCCGGAATGCCCATCATCAGATTCATGGCTTGGATGGCTTGGCCGGCCGCGCCTTTGACGAGATTGTCGACGGCTGCGACGGTGACGACCCATCCGGCCCGAGGATCCGCGTAGACCCCCACATCGCAAAAGTTCGAGCCCTTGATGTACCGCGGGTTGGGCACAATGTCGTCGTAGAGGCGGACGAATCGTTCGCTCTTATAGAACTCTTTATACAGCGAACGCAGATCGGCGAGCGCCACCGGTTGCAGGAGTCTGCAATAGGCCGTGCTCAAGATGCCCCGATTCATCGGCACCAAGTGAGGCGTAAAGGTGACGGTGATGGCGCCGGCTTTCCCGGTTACACGCGACAGCTCCTGTTCGATTTCTGGAATATGGCGGTGCTGTCCGATCTTGTACGGTTCCAAGGACTCATGGGCTTCCGGAAAATGATAGGGCAGGGCCGGACTTCGCCCTGCTCCAGAGATCCCGGATTTTGCGTCGATCACAATCGTATCCGGTTGGACTAAACCCTTGGCAATCAGCGGCGCCAATTGCAAGATGGCTGCAGTCGGATAACATCCCGGTGATGCAACGAGTGTGGCCTTGGCGATTGCGTCCCGATGCAATTCCGGCAATCCGTAGACCGCTTCCCGCAGTAAGTGTGGGTGGAGGTGCGGCGTCTTGTACCAGGTCTCGTAAGTCGCGGCATCCTTCAGCCGATAATCAGCACTCAGATCGACAACCAACTTGCCGGCTTTGAGGCAGGTGGCGACCGGGTCTTGCGACTTGGTGTGGGGAAGCGCCAGAAAAATGGCGTCTGCCCGTTCGGTCAACGCTTCAGGGGCCAGGGCTTCGAACCGGTGTTCGACAATGCCTGTCAAACTGGGGAAGACGGATGCGACGGACTGGCCGGCAGACTTCTCAGACGTCACCGCCGTGATTTCGTAAGCGGGATGGGCTGCGGCGAGCCTGACGAGTTCGGCGCCGGCGTATCCGCTGGCGCCGGCAATTGCGATGCGAAACTTTTTGGCCATGGCGCGACCTACGTGTTGAAAGAGATCATACCGATGCGCTCGGGCACAAAAAAGGGAAGGCGAGGAGCCTTCCCTTTTTCACGTGTCGGCTCCTGTGAACCCTTACCGCTTGGAGTACTGGAAGCGCTTGCGGGCGCCCTTTTGTCCGTACTTCTTTCGCTCTTTGACGCGAGAGTCTCTCGTGAGGAGTCCCTCTTTCTTGAGGGGAGGTCTCACGGAAGGCGTCATGGTCACGAGGGCCCGCGCAATGGCATGGCGGAGTGCGCCGGCCTGGCCGGTCGGGCCGCCGCCGTGGACGGTGGCACTGATCGAATACTTCCCCATGAGCCCGGCCATTTCAAGCGGAAGTTGGATGATTTGTCTGAGAGTGAGGCGAGGGAAGACTTTTTCCAACGGCTTGTCGTTGACGGTAATTTCACCCGCAGTTCCGGTGACCCAGGCCCGGGCTACCGCGCATTTTCTGCGACCTGTTGCGTATTGTGTGGCTGTTGCCATTTCGATGCGCCTCCTTACGTCCTACGTCTAGTGTCTAGAGAGAAATCGGTTCCGGCTTTTGTGCTTGGTGTGGATGGTTGGAGCCGGTGTAGACCCGAAGCTTTTTGGCCATGCCGTTCCCAAGCGGATTCTTGGGGAGCATACCCTCGATCGCACGCGTCAGCAATTCCGTGGGATCTTTCCGGAACACATGCTCCGCCGTGGCGGTTTTGAGGCCGCCGGGATAACCGGTATGGTGCCGGTAGAGCTTGGTTTCCATCTTGCTGCCGGTCAATTGAATCTTTTCCGCATTAATGATGACCACATGGTCACCCATGTCTACGTTCGGCGTGAACGTAGGGCGGTGTTTGCCTCTCAGGACAGCGGCCACCCGGGCGGCCAGGCGCCCCAGTGTCTTGCCTTCGGCATTCACGAGATGCCAGGTTTCTTTCACGTCGGCTGGTTTTTCGAGATACGTCATGGCACTGTCTCCACCTCTCGCAAAAATGAATTAAATGATGCCTACACTTCTTGGGTCCCGATATTCTTCGTGGCAAGCTTCGACAGCCATGCGTCCAGATTTTGTCCGCTGCGCCGGTCCCAGACATCCTGGGTGACATAAATCGGTGCCTGGCAGCGGAGGGCCAAGGCGATCGCGTCGCTGGGTCTGGCGTCTATCGCGCGGGTTACGCCGTTGCTTTCAAGATAGACGGTTGCGAAGTAGGTGCTGCTTTTTACATCGGTCAAGACCACTCGCTCGGTTTTCACGCCGAAGTGTTCGCCGAAACTCTTGATCAGATCGTGGCTCATGGGCCGTGGCGTGACCGACGTGTCCAAGGCCCGCCGGATCGATTCACCTTCTGCCGCTCCGATCCAGATCGTGAATAATTCTGTTCTGCCGTCGGTGCGAGACAATACGAGAATCCTCGTGTCCGTATTGGGATCTTCGACGACCCGATCGACGGTCAGTTCGAGCAGCGGCTCGGCGGTATGAGATGTGTGTTCCTGCATGGTGTACGTGTCAGGAGTCCAGCTTTCCAAAGTCTTCAGGCTTTAAATTTTCGAGCCATTGATCGAGTTCTTCCGAGGTCTGCTTCCGGATGACCGATTCATTCGCAAAGATCGGAGCTTGTGAACGGAGTGCCAGAGCGATGGCGTCGCTGGGCCTGGAATCTACGGTATATTCAGAATCTTCGTAGGTCAAATGGATCTTGGCGTAGTAGGTGTTTTCATTCAAATCGGTAATGACGACACTGATAACCTTGGCGTTGACGGCGTCCAGATATCCCTTCATGAAGTCATGGGTCATTGGCCGGGGAGGCGCAACGCTCTCCAAGGCCAGGCTGATCGAGCTGGCTTCGGACTT
>DASUMN010000065.1:0-7199 GCA_036277675.1 Nitrospira sp.
CCGTCGCGGGCTGCGGGCTCATGCTCCTCGCTGAGTTCATCGAACTTGGCGATGACTTGGGACAGCGGACGCAGCCAGGCGAACCAGGCGTCGTTCAACACCAGCTGTAAAAACTCCCCGTTGGATGAGATCCGTCCGTGCACACGCTCATAAGACACTCGCTCGTCGTCCAGCAAGGCTTTATGCAGACGAAGCAGCGCGTGGAAAACATTGTCCAGAGAGGCATCCCTCTTTCCTCGTGCCTGCATCATGTGCCTCACAACCCGTTTAATCGCCTATGACGTTTTGCCGGTATCGCATGTGTGCTCATGTCCCTTTCCTCTTTCGTTCGCTCGAGACAAACGTCACGCCGGCTTTCTGGACTTCTTGGTACGGCAGCAGCCAAACCAGCGACTCATCGGACAGATCGCCCACCTGAATGCGGTTGCCCCACGGATCCCGGAAGTCGCAACAAAAGTCCGGATGGAGCTTCAGCTTGTATTTCTTCGTCAGTTTCCGGCGAACTTCCTTGATCTGTTTCGCGTCACGGACCATGAGCCCAAAATGTTTTGTGCGATCCGGCTGTAACCGTTCAACTTCAAAAATCGCCATGAACTGATGCTCGCCAAGCTTGCACCAGGCCGCTCCTTCTCCGCCCTTGAGCATCTTTAAGCCGAACACATCCGAGTAAAACTTCACCGCCTTCTTCGCATCAGTCACTTCGATCACGACGTGATTGCAACCATAGACCTGGACCGCCACACCTCACCTCCCGCCGGCTGAGCCGGCTTCCTGTCGACCACAGGCTTGTTCTATCGCCGCCGCAAGGACCTCCGCCGGCTGCGCGCCTGAGATCCCATGTGCCTGGTTGAGGATGAAATAGGGGACGCCGCGAATGCCGAGCCGATGCCCCGCCGCCTCGTCGGCTTTCACATCTGCGATTCCCTCTTCACTGCGCAGAAACGGTTCAGCAGTGAGACCGGCCTGCGCTGCAAGCTGCACCAACATCGGAATCGATCCGATATCCGCTGCCTGTTCGAAATAGCCTCTAAACAACTGCTCAACCATCGCATCCTGACAACCTTGGTTTCCGGCATACCAAATCAATCGGTGAGCCTGGAAGGTGTTCGGCGTCCGAGCGATTTTCTCGAAGGCAAACAAGATCTGCTCGCCCCTGCCCGCCTCCAGCAAGCGCTCTTCCATCTCTTTGAATGTATCCAAACTGCCGAACTTGGCTTCGAGATAGGCCGTTCGATCCATTCCATCTGCCGGCATCGTCGGATTCAACTGAAATGGCCTCCACGCCACATGCGCCTTCACGGTGTGGCCCACTTGCGCCAACGCCCGTTCCAGTCGCCGCTTCCCCACATAGCACCAAGGACAGATCACATCCGAGTACACATCGATGTGGAGCGCTGCATCCTGGCCATTCATACGCTTCACGGTTCGGGAATGCTCACCGTCCTGAGCCTGTCGAGGGACGAACGACGAACAACAAGGTTATGACAGATGTCCCATCTTCCCCGCCTGATAATCGTTGACCGCCTGCACCAACTCGGCCTTCGTATTCATCACGAATGGACCATAGCGCGCGACCGGTTCATTGATGGCTTCTCCGGCCATCACCAGAATCGTGGCCTCCTCCTCTGCTGCAATGGTGATGGGTCGTCCGGTTGAGGCAAGAACGGCGAGTTCGGCTTCCATCAGTCTGTGCGATCCTTCGACAGACGCCTGCCCGCTGAGCACAAACACACCGACGTTATAGCCGGTCGGAATCTGCACCTCGGTCGAATGCCCTCCGCGTAGACGGAGATCGTACAGTTCGATCGGTGTGAAGGTCTTGGCGGGGCCTTTTGCGCTTCCCACAGACCCCGCGATTATATGCAGAGTGCCGGCTCCTCCATCCAGCTGGACCACGGGAATCTGCTCCTTCACAATCGTCTGATAACCCGGTGCGGACATTTTCGAAGCTCCGGGCAAATTCACCCATAACTGAACCGCCTGCAACGTCCCGCCACGCTCGGCCCATTCCTTCTCATGCAGTTCTTCATGGACGATACCCGACGCCGCCGTCATCCATTGCACCTCGCCGGGACCGATCACGCCGGAATTGCCCGCAGAATCACGGTGTGCCACACGTCCCTGGTAGACGATCGTGACGGTTTCAAATCCCCGGTGCGGGTGCTCACCGACTCCTCGTGGGGTCTCCGTGGCCGGATAAAACGTGGGGCCGGCGTAATCCAACATGAGAAACGGGCTCAGTTCCCGATCCAGATCGTTGCTCGGAAAGAGGTTGCGAACGTGGAACCCATCGCCGACCACATGCTGCGATCCCGGTCGATAGACCGTTACCTCATTCAGCTTGTTCACCCCGGTCGTTTCCATCACATCTTTCATGATGAACCTCCCCTTCTTCACCCGCAGCAATCCCACTCGATACCTGGCCAATGTCTCCGGCTTTAGAAACGCTTTTCCTCCAAATCGTACACGTCGAACCACACATAGACCGGACGGTGCTTCGGCACGAACTTGGGAATATACTCTTCCAAATATTGTTGAGCCTGGAGACTCATGTCACTTAACCGCATGTCACGCATCGCATTATTCCATTTCAGCACCTCGTCCTGGTTCTTGACCTCGGATGCACCCGTGATCCACATCGCGAGTTCTTCGTCAGTGGCTCCCGTCGACACGACCTCCTTAAACTGATCGGCCGTGATTCCGGTGAAGGCAAACCATTGCCCGGCAAGCGAGCAAGGCCAGTAGTTGTAGTCTCCGTTCATCCCCAACAAGAACGCTCGGCACTTGTCCGCACAGCGGGCAGCGATCACATACCCGCCCAACTTCTCTCGGGGACTGCGTGGATAGTCTTGCCGGAGATCCTTAGCCAGCTTCCTCACTTTGTCGAGATCCATCTTCATATTGGCCTCCTTCATATTCACACCATGCTCATCCGGCCTTCACAAGCTTGATCAACGCTTCCTTCAGTGTGACAGTGCCCCGCACGAGCTTATCAGGGTGCTCGTACCCGATAGTTCCTTTCGAGAAAGCGCTGTACATTTCTTCGAACAACCTCGCTGCTTCGTCGGCGGGACCATCAAATAGATTCCTTCCGTTCCTTCGAATGCCTTGGCTAATGCCGCGACATCGTCCAGTGATGCGACGGCCACCTCCGCACCCTTGGCTTTCCACCGCGTGCCCTTGTCGGCCGAGCGTACGACGACTCGCACCGGCTGTTTCCGATTCAACAAGGTCTCGGCGACCACCGACCCTGTATTGCCTGTTGCACCGACGACCACAAACATGATGACGTCTCCTTCCGTCAGATACCGATCTTTCTCTCCTCCGCACTCCCACCGATGAACGCCGATGTCGACGATTGCATGATGACGCCGAGACTCACCGCTGTAAAGTGGCCGCCACACGGCATCCCGTTGAATGAGGGGCTTATCGCTTCCCCGCTATCGTGGCCTTGCCCGCCGAACCGTGCCCCTCGTCGGAGGCAACGACGTTATCATAATAGTTCTAGCTAGAACAAAATCAAGGCTGAAATGCGTCCGGCACCGCACATTAGAACTTTTTCACCATTCTTTCACGCTCTGTTCACACCCGTCCGACAAAGATGGCATATAATGGGGGCCGTTTTAGTGATACGTGCCGGCCGTGCGAGGCTCTGTGCTGCGCGATTCTTGCTCACACGACGGCAGGTCTCGGGAGCGACGATGCGGATTCTGCTGGTTGAAGACGATGTGAACCTTGCGCAATTCATTCGCAAGGGCCTCAAGGAGGATCACTACGCCGTGGATTTCGCCGCCGACGGTGAAACGGGATTGGAGCTGGCCCTGAGTAACCCGTACGACCTGTTGATTCTGGACGTCATGCTGCCCAAGCTGGACGGCCTCACACTGTGCCGCAGCTTCCGGGCCAAGGGGCACACCACTCCCGTCCTGCTCCTGACCGCGCGCAACACGCTGGAGACCAAAGTGTCTGGATTCGACATCGGCGCGGACCAATTTCTGCCGAAACCCTTCGCCTTCGTAGAACTACTGGCCCGGATCAGAGCGCTGCTGCGCCGAGGCGGCCAACAGCCGGCGATGAACCTCCAAGCCGCGGATCTGACGCTTGATCCGGCAACCCGCCGGGTCTGGCGGGCCGGGCACGAGATTCCGTTGACGAACAAGGAGTACGCCTTGCTTGAATTCCTGCTGCGAAACAAGAACCGAGTCCTCACGCGGACAGTGATCATCGAACATGTGTGGGACATCAGCTATGATCCCATGACCAATATTGTGGACGCCCACATCCGGGCCTTGCGGGCAAAGATCGACCGGGACTTTTCGCCGCCGTTGATCGCCACCGTACGCGGCGCAGGATACATGCTGGAAGAACCGAACACCGCCGCATGAATTCTTTACGCAGCCTCATCAGCCGATCGGCGCTCATCCTGATGGGAGGCCTGCTCATCTTCTCCGCACTCGTGTACCTCGCGAGCGATGCCCTGCTACACCGCTTCGTCGACGGACGGCTGCTGGCACTGGCGGAGACGCTGGCCGAGCTCGTCGAGCACCACCCCGACATCCTCGGCCAGAGCGGGAAGGATCTCGCGCGTACCGGCAAAGTGAGTCCGAACGAAAAGGCACAGCGCGAACTACCGGGGGTGCTGCACGCCCTGCGGGTCTTTTCGCCTGACGGCCGGCTTATCTGGAAAAGCCCCAATGCGCCGGTACAGTCGTCTGTTCCCTCACACCTGCTTCAACGAGTTCTGATCCAACGGACCGTGTACGAAACCATCGATTCGCCGGACGGCACTCCGGCCCGGCACCTCTTCATCGCCAGCGCCCGAGAGGGACAAGTGCAATATATCCTGCAGGCGGAAACATCGCTGCTCCACCACCGGACAGCGCTGAACGACCTGGTGCTGCTGTTGGCCCTCGGATCCGGCACCACTCTCCTGGTGACATGGATCGGCAGTCTGTGGCTAACCAAGAAAGTCTTGGCTCCCATCGAAGCCCTGTGCGCGGGTGCCGAAACGATGTCGGAAGCCAATCTGGAAAAACGGCTGGCGTTGGATTCGCCCTATCAGGAATTCCGGCGGCTGACCCAAGCGGTCAACGCCGTATTGGATCAGTTCCAGCGAAGCAGCGAGATCCAGCGGAATTTTTGCGAGATCGCCGCGCACGAAATGAAAACGCCGTTGACCATCCTGCGTGGAAACCTGGAAGTGGCACTTCTGAAGGCCAGGACCACCGAGGAATATCGCGAGGTGATTCTCAACAACCTCGAGCAAGTGGAACGGCTGATCGCGTTGACCCGCCCTCTGTTGACCCTCGCAAAATTCACCAGCAACAAATCGCCCGTCCGGCTTACGCCTCTCGACGTCGAGCCGCTGATCCAGGAACTCGTGGACCAACTGACGCTGCTGGCCGACGACCGGCATATTGCCTTGTTATGCGAGTCCGAGCCCGTCCCGCCGGTACTCGGGGACGCCCAGTGGCTCAAACAGGCACTGATCAATCTGCTCGACAACGCCTTGCGCTATACCCCTTCCGGTGGAACGGTGACCGTCCGATTGCAGTCTGTTGGCCAAGAGGTTTCGATTGCGGTCGAGGACACCGGCCACGGTATCGAGCCGGAACATATTCCGCATCTCTTCGAGCGATTCTATCGAACCGATTGGGCCCGATCGAAGGATGCCGCCGGCACCGGGTTGGGATTGCCCATTGTGAAAGAAATCATGGAAGCACACGGGGGCACCATTTCGGTCACGAGCCAAGTCGGCAAAGGCTCCGTCTTTACACTGCGGTTGCCGATCCCGACCCATCAGGCACAGACAGTTCCCGCCTCGACAGTTTCTCAATAGTCCAAGCATCAACGATCGCCCGGTTGTTCATGACAGGCTTGGATCATGAAGAATTCTTCATGATCCCATCATGGCCCCTTCATCTAGCCGAGGTAGAGTGGTGTCATCTCATTGGAAGGAGGTGAGCAACGATGCCGGCATTAATCATTATCGGACTGGGGGTCACTGTGGCCCTAGGAATCGCGTACTCAGTGTTTTCGATGGAGGAGGAGTAGATCCTCGTGTAGCCCCCGTTGCGCATCGGCCTGCGGATTCTGAGCCGCAACATCCTGCGCAGCGGGGACCGTGTGACGTGAGCGCTGACTTCCTGTCGTGGGACTGATTGCTACTCCCAGCCGTTGACTTCGTAGCCTTTGTCTCTCAGACATTTCTCGACTGCATCGGCATAGGGAAGGTCCGGCACCAGCGGTTTGAAGGTGCCCCCGAGCAATCCGATCACGAGACCAAGTCCAGCGCCGGCCGCCGCGCCGATTGTAATACCCGGAAATCCACCGATCACACCAGCTGAAGCCCCGACGGCTCCACCGAGGGTCACACCCAACACCGCGCCTGTTGCGGCATTGCCGGTCTGGTGCACTCCGGCGCCGACCCCCGTTGCCTCCACCTTTCTTTGGCACACAGCGATCTCTTGGCGGGCCTTTTCTCTGCCATACAGGTGCAGCTGCTTGTTGGAGCGCAGCTGTGGCTCTGGTCCCGCACAAGCCGCGAGGAACGACGCCACCACGAATAGCACGACGAATTTGCTGCCTGTAGACATGGCCACTGGGTATTCTCCCGACCGTGCCTCAGAATAGCCTGTCCGGCGCATCTCATCGAGCTATTTCCTTTTCTCTTCCAGACCCGATGGGTGAGCATTCCATTGCGCGCAAATCCCTTTAAACCTAGTGTGGCACATCAGTCAGTGCTCCACTGCGCGCATTGACCGGGTGCATTCCTTCTTGTACTTCTCACTACTCAGATTGGACATCGAGGTCGTTTCCATTGCGCGCATTCAACGAGGGCCTTCATCTCACCCGCCCACCCCGCGGATGCCAGGCCTCCGCTTTCCCGGTAGCCGCGCGCTGGGCGAGCACTACACTCTATACCCCTCCGTTTTCTGATCTCTCCCCCTTTACGACAGACCGGATGGGTGGGTACTCCACTGCGCGCATTGGCCGAGCACATTCTGATTGTGCGCGGACAGCGAGCACGAGTACCCACCCATCCGGTCTGTACCCTCCCCCTCACTGCCACCCCGTCACCTCATACCCCCTTTCTTGCAAACATCGGTTGACGAAATTCGTGTAGGCCTGATTGGGAGGTGCGGGGCTCGCCGCATGGAACAATCCTGTCAGCAAGCCCCACACAGCACCGCTGGCTG
>DASUMN010000066.1:0-10997 GCA_036277675.1 Nitrospira sp.
CTCTTGGTGCATTATTCCTCAGTCAGTCTCCACACTCATGAGGAGTTTCTCCCCTCATTGTGGCAGCATTCTCGTTCCAGCCTTTCTCAACCGTCTGAATTGACACTGTATTTTTCTGGGCACACTCCTCGCTTCTCATACTCAGATGTGCCCTCTACAGATATTCTCTGTCGCAGCCCACAGGAGGTGGCTATGCCGCACCACAGTCTGTTATCGCAGAGCAACCACAATGCTACCAGTCTGGCGGTCATCCACGGCATTCACCAACTGGCTGACACCGTCCGCGCGAACGGCGGTCAGCCGCTCGATCTTATCCTGCCCGACGGGTCCCGTCTGAATTTCGGATTGCAACCCCGCGCTGTGATGTCCATTCGTGATCCCAACATACTCGCCGACTTGGCCCACCCGACGCTTGGCGCGCTCGGTGAAGCCTTCGTCGACGGCCGCATCGACATCGACGGCGACATTATGACCGTCATCGCCGCCGCCGAACGGCTCGCAGCGGACGGAGGATCCCCGCTCACCTCCCGTGTCAGTGCGGTCTCGTCCAACCATACACCCCTTCAAGACCTTGCGGATATCAAGCATCATTATGACGTCGGCAACGAGTTCTACCGCCTCTGGCTCGATGAGCGTATGGTCTACTCCTGTGCCTACTTTGAGACCGGTGAAGAAACGATCGATGCCGCGCAAGAGGCCAAGCTCAATCATATCTGCCGGAAGCTTCGCTTGCGGCCGGGTGACCGTTTTTTGGATATCGGCTGCGGCTGGGGAGGGTTGATTCTGCACGCCGCTCAGCACTACGGCGTACATGCCGTCGGCATTACGCTGTCGGACAACCAATTGGCGCATGCCAATCAGCGCATCGCCGAAGCCGGGCTGAACGGACGTGTCGAAGCCCTACGGTTGGACTATCGCGATGCCCCGGATTGGTTTGGGTCTGACTCATTCGACAAGGTGTCCAGCATCGGCATGTTCGAGCATGTCGGGCGGACGAATTTCCCGGCCTACTTTGGTGTCGTGCGGCGCCTGCTGCGCGACCGTGGATTGTTTTTGAACCACAGCTTCACCTCCTCCGATGTCGACGGACGCACGGTCGGCTCAGGGGTCAGCGGCTTCATCGACGCGTATGTGTTCCCGAATAGCGAACTGGCGCACCTGCACGTGCTCGCTCGGGAAATGGGGGCGCAGAACTTTGAAATTTACGATGTCGAGAGTCTCCGCCCTCACTATGCACGCACCCTCGCGCTCTGGTCTCGCCGGTTGGAGGCACAACTGGACAACGTGCGCCGGCTGGCTGGAGAAAAGACACTTCGTATCTGGCGGGCGTACTTAGCCGGAACGTCACTGGGATTTCACCAGGGGTGGATGAACGTTTATCAAGTGCTGGCGAGCAAGCAAGAAACCGACGGCCCGACCGAACTGCCTCTCACACGCCAGTGGATGTACCACTGATGCGGCGGTCGAAGAACATTGCGGCTATTCTTCGACTTGTTTCGGCGCTTAACTTGGGGGCACATCGCCTGAGAGATAGCGGACGATACTGTCTGCCGCCAATGCCCCGTCTCGGATGCAATCGGGGATACCGACGCCCCGATACCCGGCGCCGGTGAGAGCCAATCCGGGATAACGGCTTAGGGCCGCGTCCAATTGCTCCAGCCGATTCAGATGTCCCAGCGTATATTGCGGCATGGCTTTCCACCACCGGTTCACTTCGACGTAACTGGGTTCCGCTTTGATCCCACAGAGCGCTGAGAGCTCGGCACGGACTGTGGCAACCAGCTTGGCGTCGTCTAATTGAAGAACGGCCTCCCGTCCAACCCCGCCGACATAACAGCGGATCAGCACTTGTCCGGCTGGGGCCCGATGCGGCCACTTCAGGGATGTCCAAGTTGCAGCAATCAGATCGCGACCTTCGATCCGGGGCACGACAAACCCGAACCCTTCCACAGCTCCCGCTACCAGCTCTGCCGGATAGGCCATTGCGACTGTGGCCGTCGATGCATAGGGAATCCTCTCCAACAGTCCACCGGCAATTGGCGTCAGCGGCCGCAACAGGTCCGCCGACACATAGGCCGGTGTCGCCAGCACAAGACTCTCTGTAGAAACCGCCGGCCGTTCGTTGAGAATCAGGTCATACATCCATCGGCCCGGCTGATGCGAGCGTACCCGCAACGCGTCGACACGACATCCTAATCGGCACTCCACCCCTTGCTGTTCAAGCCGCACTCTGAGCGCCGTCACCAGATCGCTGAGCCCGTTTTTAAGACTGACGAACATTGTGCGCTTGGGCCCACTCGGGGAAATCGGCGGCGCCTGTTTTTTTTCAGCCGTCATCCCTCGAATGATGCTGCCGTGGCGCTGCTCCAGCTCGAAAAACCGGGGGAAGGTGGCCTTGAGGCTCATCTGTTCGGCATCGCCGGCATAAATCCCCGCCATCAGCGGCTCCAACACACGCTCGAACGCTTCTGTGCCGAATCGCCGCCGGAAGAAGGAGGCCAAGGACTCATCGCCGTCCGACGGACCGCGGGGAATCAACACGTCCAACCCCATTCGTGCCAGACCAGCCCAACTGAGCAATCCGCTGCGGAGAAACGGCCCCAACTGCTTCGGCACGAAGGACACAAGTCCCTCGGGCAATTCATGGAGCCGCCCCCCGTGCAGGACGAACGCCCGCTTGCCCGTCTCATTCGTATTGATGAGCTGATCCGTGAGCCCTAACTTCGTGCAGAGTTCGAGACCGGCGTGTTTTTGCGAGAGAAAGGAATCGGGACCGGCTTCAGTGACAAGATCGCCGATCCGATGCGTGACGATCTTTCCACCCCACGAGGAGTCGGATTCGAGTACGGTACATTGGAGGGGAAGGCCCTTCGCTGCAGCCTGTTCTTGTAGGGCAAAA
Source organism: Nitrospira sp. (assembly GCA_036277675.1). Lineage (GTDB taxonomy): Bacteria > Nitrospirota > Nitrospiria > Nitrospirales > Nitrospiraceae > Nitrospira_D. The sequence continues at coordinate 2,900 of DASUMN010000066.1, forward strand.
GCGGTTGCCAGACCGGAAATACCGCCACCGACGATGACGACTGTGCGCGGACGGTTCACGACTGCAGGCAGAGAGACGATTCGTGGGTGGCCAGGATATCAAGCAGGGTGTCGACCAACACCGGCTGGTCGTTCAGCATGGCAATTCGCTCAAGCTGCATCCCTTTCCCTGAGGCCAATTGTTTCAATTCAATGTCGATATCGTACAGGGTTTCCACATGGTCGCAGATGAATCCGATGGGAGCCACCAGCACCTGTCGATGTCCCGCCCGGTGCAATGCTTCGAGTGTCGCCTCAACCGTCGGCCCCAGCCACGGCTCACTCGAACGCCCTTGGCTCTGGTAGGCAAAGACGGTCGGCTGGTTTCCTAAACAGGCCGTCACGGCCTCAACCGTCCCCTTCACCTCGTCCGGATATGGATCCTTCATCGCCACAATCCGCTCCGGCAAACTGTGCGCCGTGAACAGCACAGGCACATGTCCGCGCACTTCGTCTGAGAATTTCAACAGCGCCTGCTGAATGCTGGTGACGATCGCCGCAATCAGGCGGGGATGCCGGTTCCACCCGCCGACGTACGTGACCGGCACCGTGCTCTGAAAGGCCGACCGGGCTTCTTCGACCTTCTTCCGGTAGGCGCCGGTACTCAGCGACGACTGCTGCGGCGCCATGCACACACCGATAATCCGTTCTGGCTGTTCTTCCAGAAGGTCAGCGTAGGTCTCTTTGATGAAGGGATGCCAATGCCGCAGGCCGACATAGACGCGATAGCGGCCCTGTCCCGATTCGTTCAACCGCTGCTCCAGTTTCTTCGCCACACTCTGCGTGATGCCGACCGCCGGAGACTTCCCGCCCGTGGCCCGATAGCGTTCCCGAATCTCCTCGACAAGCGCCGCCGGTGTCGGCCGGCCTCCGCGCACATCAAGCAAAAATGGTTCGACGTTCTCCAAGGAGTCCGGTCCGCCCATGGCCATTAAGAGTACCGCAGTAGGACGCGTCATATCCGGCATGGTTCTACGTCGTGCGTATCGCGTGAAGCGCGAAACGCATTTCATGTTCGAACGAGATACGTTTCACGAGGAACGCTTCATGCGCGCTAGCGCTGACTCAGTTTGTGCACCATGTCGATCGTCGCGGCGACATGATCGACCGGCGTCGTGGGAAGAATGCCGTGCCCTAGATTGAAGATATGGCCCGCACGCCCGCCGGCGCGCCGCAGAATATCCTCGACCCGTCGCTCGATTTCATGGAGCGGGGCGAACAAGACGAGCGGGTCCAGATTGCCCTGCACCGCGCGATCGTGCCCGACCATCGTCCAGGCCTCATCCAGATGGACTCGCCAGTCGATGCCGATGACGTCCCCTCCCGCCTCGCGCATCTGCCGCAGAATCGCCGTTGTACCGGTGCCAAAATGAATCAGCGGAACGCCTTCGCGCTTGAGCCCTTCGAAGATCAACTGCACGTGCGGCATGACGTACTCCGCATAGTCTCCGGCCGAGAGACACCCGACCCAACTGTCGAACAGCTGGATGGCTTGAGCCCCGGCCTTGATTTGCCGCCGAAGATATCCGGTGATGACCCGCGCGAACTTGTCCATAAGCTTGTGCCAGGCTACGGGATCGCCGTACATCATCTGCTTCGTGTGGAGATAGTTGCGGGACCCTCCACCTTCGATCGCGTAGCTGGCGAGTGTGAATGGCGCCCCCGCAAATCCGATCAAGGGAACCCGGCCGTTGAGTGCGCGCCGAGTTTGCCGGATCGCATCGGCCACATAGTCGAGCTCACCGCCGTCCACCACGTTGAGCCGTTCCACCGCCGCACGGTCGCGGACCGGATTATGGATGACCGGCCCCTCACCTTGGGCGAATTCCAGTTTGAGCCCCATCGGCTCTAAGGGCAAGAGAATGTCGGCGAAAATGATCGCGGCATCCAACGGAAACCGGTCGATCGGCTGGAGGGTGACCTGCGCGGCCAATTCCGGCGTCTTGCACATTTCGAGAATCGAATGCTTGGCGCGCAGCGTCCGGTATTCGGACATGTACCGGCCGGCTTGGCGCATGAACCACACCGGCGTGCAATCCACCGGCTCACGCCGGCAGGCTCTGAGAAAACGGTCATTCATCGGGGCGCATTGTAGCAGGGTAATGAAAAACTATTCCAGCCTTTTGCGAAGGCGCCGGACGTGGATGTCTCAAATGCCGGGGGACTGCCGCTGCAAACCGCGCCTCGTCCATCCCCCGGTCCCGATCAACCCATCCTCACTTGCCCTCGCCTCCTGGGAACAGCATAAAAGATAGACGGGCCGAACCGTTTCGGTACAATTGTAGGTACGGCACAGCCAGACAGAGCCGTTTTACTTTTGAGTCGTTGCGTGTATAATGACTTTCCAATCAGATCGTGAAGCGGCCTCTTCGGCTCGCCTCATTTTCACCCGAATAATCGAGACACCGGTGTCCGGCCTTCAACAGAACACGGCACCGATTTCACGACCCGGAGGTTATTGAATGTCCGACACATGTGCCACTTCCACGACGACTACAGGCCGGGATCGTTGGTACTCGTTTCTCCGCTGGTTCGACTCCTGGGCAGGCTTGGAGCAGATGCAGGTGGACGGCCCCCCCAAATTTGATTTCATCCGCAGTATTCCGTTCATTGGGGTACACCTTATGTGCCTAGGAGTCTTTTGGGTCGGATGGAGTTGGACGGCCGTCGGCGTCGCGGTCGCCTTCTACTTTCTCCGCATGTTTGCCATCACTGGCTGGTACCATCGGTATTTTTCGCATCGCACATTCAAGACCTCCCGCACGGTCCAGTTCGTCTTTGCCGTCCTCGGTGGGATGTGCGCGCAGCGAGGTCCCCTGTGGTGGGCGGGCCATCATCGTCATCACCACATCGCCTCCGATACGCCGGATGACGTGCACTCCCCGCGGCAAGGCGGATTTCTCTGGTCGCATATGGGCTGGTTTACATCGCAAACGCACTATGCGCCGAGATTCAAATCGATCACCGATTTTTACAAGTTTCCGGAGCTCCGGTTTCTTGACCGGTTCGACATCCTCCTTCCGGTCCTCACCGGATTCGGGATGTTTGGACTGGGCCGCCTGTTGGAAGCCTGTGCGCCGGACCTCGGCACCAACGGACCCCAGATGCTGATTTGGGGATTCTTCATCTCCACTGTGGCACTTGCCCACGGCACGTTCACCATCAACTCACTCTCGCACGTCTATGGCTCACAGCGGTATCAAACCGGCGACGACAGCCGAAACAACTTGTTCTTGGCCCTCATCACGATGGGCGAAGGCTGGCACAACAATCACCATTATTATCCCGCCTCCACCAGGCAGGGGTTCTATTGGTGGGAAATCGATCTGACCTATTACGGTCTCAAGCTGCTGGAGCAATTGGGCCTGGTTTGGGATATTCGTAACGTGCCGACGTACGTGAGGGAAGGAAAGACCAAGCAGGAATCGGAACAGGGCGCGCCCAAGCGGCCGATTGAGGTCAAAGCTCCGATGACCTTACCTGTTCCTGCCGAAGAAATTCCGGCCTAAACCGATCCTCGGCCTACACTCACACCCACTCTGACTCTTCAGGGCTCCGTGGCTGTTCAGCCGCACGGACAGTCACGGACTCTCGAATCCTCTGGCTTTCCCGGTCAATGTCGCCCCGTTCCGATGCGGGCACAATCCAGGCCTCGTTTGGATTGAGCTCAAATCGGTAATGATTATTTCTCACCGAAAACCATTCCACATAGGGGTGTGGCATGAGATTGGGGTGAGGATCAAACGAAATGAGATTGACCCTGCCAATCTGGGGGTTATCCATGTCTCCGATCACCTGCGCGGCTATCTCCTCATCCTCGAATCGGCTGTTACGGAAACCGATGACCTCGCCGGCGATGTCAGGTTTGAAGTTGCCGGTAAGATACACATCGACCGGCCCGATTGCCGCAAACACCACTCGGCCCACAACGGTGCCCTCGACACGATTATCTAAAAAACCTTCCTGCACCCAGCGGCCGTTTCCAAACTTCTGTGCCATGTGACTCCTTCTTTCTTCCCCTCAACCTGGTCTTCAGAGCACTGCTGCGTCTAATTTAGGCCGGCTGCGCCTTTTCATCTGGAGAGAGCTGCTTTCGGCTTTCAAACGCCCCGATCACCACTGCCAATAAGATCAACCCGCTTCCTATCCATCCTTGGAGGTCCAACGTCTCGCCCAAGAAATACCAGGAAAGCCAGGCGGCATAGGCCGGTTCCGATGCAAACACCAGTGCGACTTGCTGCGCGGGAACGACCTGCTGCACCCACATTTGAACGGCAAAGGCACCCGTAGCCAACCCCCCGGTAATCCCAAGTCCGATGAGCAGCACAGCCGTGGGGGCAAAGGCCCCGTCCGGCGCCTGCTCCCACCAGGTAGCCGGAATAAGGAGCAGTGTCGTCGCCGCCATCTGCCAGATCAAGAGCGACGGCGCGTCAAACGCGCGGGTGAACCGCTCCAGACACACGATATGTCCTGCAAAGGCTACCGCACACCCCAGTGTCAGGAGATCGCCGATATTTACGCCGGCCGTGGGCTTCACCAGCAGCCAGAGCCCGGCCACCGCGATCGCCGTGGCCAGCAACACGCGACCGTCGAATCGCCTCAGAATCAACGGAACAAAGACGACGTACAACGCCGTCAAGAAGGCGGAATTGGATGCGCCGGTATACCGAAGCCCGACGGTTTGCAACACATAGCCGAGAAAGAGAAACAGCGTGGTGATCGCACTGGCCCTCAGCATCATGCGGTCACGCTGGAGCGCACGCCGTGCCAGCACAAACCAGATCCCCACAAGAGCGGCACCGAGAAAAAACCTGAGCAGCAAAAACGAGAACGGCGGGATTTGCTCCAACGCGGCCTTGGTGGCAGGAAATGTCGCACCCCAAATGAGCGTTGTCAGGAGTAGCGCGAGTCGGGGCATGATCTAAAGGTGCGAGTAATGAGGACTGAGGGTTTGGCGCTGAGCCTCGGAGTCTCACCCCTTTACTCGGACCTCAGCACTCAGTCCTCAGCACTTCTTAGGGTTTGCAGAGCGGACATCGCCGCTGTTGATTCGTCCCAGCCTGCTCCATGGCGTGCACCGCCCGCTCCTTGTCCGGATAATCGAACCAACCCCCTTCCCAAAAGTCGCTGGAAGTGGCATTCGACGGCACTTCAGAACACCGATCACGATGCAATGTCACGCGATCGATCGACCGGGCAATGTGAACCCAATAGGTCATGCTGACTGGTGAGGTGTACGGCGTGAGGGGGAAGGAGTCGCCACAACTCGATCACTCCTTACTCCTAACCCCTAACCGGCTCATGGAAGGAGTTGCCACTCATCCTTATCAATAAAGACCTTGACGCCTGTTCCCAGCTTCTTGACATCGTCTTTTTCGAAGAGCCGCATGTAGCGCTCGATTCGATCCTCATCATCGATTCGCTCTTCTTGCATAATTCCATTGTGGCCCTTATACCGTCGAAGCAGCACTGACATCGGACTCCTCCTGTGACGCTGGAAGTGAAGACACGCAACTGTGCTACAATAAACGCAACCGAACAGGCCGGTCAAGGGCAATAAGAACCCCCGGAGCGAGGCCCACACTTCAGACGGCAGAAACATACCTTGGGATTGAACAACAAGAGACTCTATTATGCCTCTCTACGAATATCGCTGTGAACAATGCGTCAAACAATTCGAGGTCACGCAACCGGTCCACGCCCGAGTCGAAGATACGGAATGCCCTTTTTGTCACGCACGACAGGCTACGAGGCTGCTCTCCTCATTTGCCTCGAAGATCGTCGGTGACCACAAACCAGGGTTTGCCGAGCTCAAAGCCGGAGCCATGCACAACGAACGAATGGAACGATTCGCCAAATTGCCCCCGCTGAACCTCAAGCGGAATGTTCCACTGCCGAACGTGTCCTCCGACTCGGACCCTGCTGCTCAATTTGAGTCCAGCTCCGGATCATCATGATGAGTTGGCCTCGCCGCAGGATTTTTCCCGCGCCAACAACTCCCCTCCCACGGATGTCGAACTGGCCAGCCGGAGCATGGCAGGGGTTAGCGGGACTGGTGGTGACGCTCGCCCTGGCACTCATGCCTCCGACCATAACCTCCGCTGAGATGAAAGGCAGTCTGGTTATTGCAGGGAATGGGCCTGAACTGCCTACGATTGAAACACTGGCCCGTGCGTTCGAACGGGCCAACCCACGCGTCTACATTGACATTCTCTGGGATGAGGATTCCAAGCCGGTGGATTTGCTTCAGGCAGGACAAGCCCATCTTGCTGTCACTGGTGCCGAAGACCCAGCTCTGCGGGCGACCCAGATTGGTTGGGACGGAATCGGCATCCTTGTTCACTTGTCCAACTTCACCAAGGACGTGACGAAGCAACAAGTCGCCGATGTCTTTACCGGGAAAGTGCGGGACTGGTCCGAACTCGGTGGACCCGAAACCAAGATTCTGCCGATCGATCGTCCGAGAAACCAGAACGTCCGCGATGCGTTCGAAACGCACCTGGGTATCGCCGGGAAACTGACGGGCCAAGCCAAGACCATCGGTCCTGACGAACAAGTAGTCAAAACGGTTGTCGGCACGCTCCCCCCGCTTTCAGCGGTGGCCTATATCTCGTTAAGCACCGGCTTGTCCGCGGTCTCGAGTGGCGTCGCAGTCCGCTTACTGCCGGTCGATACGGTAGAGCCGGAAATCCCGACGGTCAAGGACGGCCGGTACCATCTCCGTCGTCCGCTTTTGCTGCTGTCGAAGAAAGACTCGTCCCCGCTGGCCGAGGCTTTTGCTGCGTTCGCCCGGTCGGCGCCGGGCCAAGCCATCGTCAGTGAGATTTATGTTCCGATGTCCACACAGTAATCCGTGACCCAGGGAGGACCTATGCGCCTGCGGCTGCCGCTGATCGTGATCATCGGGTGTTTCCTATCGTTCGTTCTGGCCCAAACAAACGCAGGGGCCAAAGATGAAGGTGCGATTGTCGAAGGAACGGGCTATACGCTCTACGACGTGGAATCAATCCACGGCTCGGACGAGGCCACGATCGAAAAAGATCCGGTCTGCGACCGCAGCAAGCAGCCGAAGATCGTGAAGGTTGAGCCGGACGAGGCCAAACCGGGGCAGAAGATCACGATCAAGGGGGAGCACTTCGGCGCAAAAGAGTGCTTCCACGGCGTCGCCTTCAGCGCCGCCGGCCAGGCGAAGATTGACTACACGTTTGTGAATGAGACGACGATCCACGCGACAGTCCCCGATGTCCGCTCCGGCATGTCGTTCATCGACATTATCGCAGGCGGCGGCAACGCCAGATCGAAGGCCTTTCTGATTCAGGCTAAGTAAAGGAGTGGCGGCCCGCTCCTGCCATTATCGTGAAATAGTTGGGAACCTTCCTTGAAGAAGGCTATGATGCATCTCACCATGCAGACCAGAAAAGCATACAAACCGCTCGACAACCGCTATGCCGAACGGGTGATGCTGAGATGCCCCGTGAGCTTTGCCGGTGAAATCCCAACCCAGCCGCATCACGGTAACGGCCTGACAATAAATCTTTCCCTTTCGGGCTGCCGAATCGACAGCAATCAACGTGTGACGAGAGGAACATTGCTGACCCTCACGGTGACCCTTCCCGATGGGCTGCCAACACTGGTTCTGAAATCAACGCATGTCGTCTGGGTGTCCGGCTGTCAATTCTCCGTCCGATTCATGGACTTGGGCCAAGAACAGCGGAAACGGATCCAAGCCTTCATTTGGAAGAGCATCTCGCGTGACAATGTGAGCGATCAACGCAGCCGTTTCCGGCTGGTCTAGCTCCCCGCTCACCCTTCTACGTGAGCATCCCGTTCATCCTTCCAATAAATCAGAGCCGGGGCTTGAATCCGGGCTGAAAGAGCCTTGCCACTCCAAATAAGCGGCTCGACAACAAGTTTTTCATCGTGTATTTTATTCTTCCGCTTAGACGTCATCATACGGAGACTGAATCCAATGCCTCCCCTCTGGTGCACACGATATGTTGCAATCGTATTTGCGCTCTCAAGCTTGGCCCTGGCCTTGCCGGCTGCGGCCAATCCCCCAA
>DASUMN010000067.1:0-2708 GCA_036277675.1 Nitrospira sp.
GCAGTGGAACCGTGAGGTTATTCTACAACAGGCGGCCACTTGGAATGGAGATGAGTGGTCGCCTGGGATCTCGGATCGGACTTGATGGTCGCATGCAGAAAATTGAGGTCAGAGCGTTACTGCGCTCTCACACGCCTTACACAGCCGACTGTCTTTACGGGAGATCGCCGAGGAGTGAGGCCGGACCAGGATCGAGGATCCCGGATTGAATCGGCGCGAGCGGAGACGTTTGCCTCGGAGGGCCTGGCAAGACGAGCGGGGTACCCGTTTGGTTTGCGCCTTGAATGAGCCCGATGGACAGTTGCGGCCCTAATGTGCCCACCGCGCCGCTCCAGGCTTGGCCTGTCGTGGGATTGCGAAAACTGTATGTTTCAAAGTTTTGGCCCGGCGTGTACATAAAGCCCTGCGTGCCCTGATTATCATTATAGAGACTTCCGCCCGGCATTCTGGTCAGCGGTGCCACACCGCCGCCGAAGGCCCGCACACCCGATACGTTCTGAGCCCAGGCCAGTGAATCAGCACCGGCCATGACCAGCAGACAGACCCACAATAGGATAGGCACCATCCGAGCCCTCGTCACGGCAGGGTGAGTTTTCATCCCGTCAAACATGGACGCATTATGTGAACGCATTATATGATGGGTCTACTACAACTGTCCACGGAGGCGTGTATGATGATCGCCACATTCGTTCAGGGAAACTGCCGTATTGCGCTCCTCCTCGCCGGTCTCGTGAGCCTCTCAGGACCGACTGTCGGCTGGAGTGCGGACACTGAAAAAGAGCCGCCTACCGAGCAGCACGAATCCCTCTCACTGGCGGATGCGGCGATTCGGGCACTGCAAAGCAATCTGGACATCAGCATCAGCCGCCACACGAAGGAAAGCCGGCTGGCCGACATCGTCATTGAACAATCCAAGTTCGACCCGACCTTCAGCCTGAATGGTACCTACAACCGAGTGGCGAGTCCGCTCAATCGGCCGGTGTTCGGCGGAACGGGCGGCGCGCTGAACAACATCACCATCTTCGATCAGCGCAGCCATTCCATGACCGTGGACCTGACGCAAAACCTGATCACCGGTGGAAATATCGACCTGAACTACAGCCCTTCCCGCACCAATGTGAACCAAGATGTGGCAGCAGGATTCCTGTTCAACCCCGCATGGACCGGCGGCCTGGCCTTGACCTTCACCCAGCCGCTGCTCCGGAACGCCGGCATCGATGTCAACAAGACGTTCATCAAGGTAGCGCAGAACAACGCCGAGGTGGAGCAGCATGTGTTTCGCGATCGCGTCATGACCGTCATCGCCTCGGTAGAGCAGGCCTATTGGGAATTGGTCTTCGCCAACGAGAATTTGAAAGTGGCGCAAGCCGCCCTCAAGGCCGCGGAGGAGCTGCTGGCCACGAACCGGGCCAAGTCGAAAGCAGGCATCATGTCCATCGTGGATGTCCTCCAAGCCGAAGCCGCCGTCGCCTCGCGCATCGAACAGGTGCTGGTGACGGAGCGCGCGATCCGCGACCAAGGTGATCAGCTGCGGCGGCTCCTCAATCCCGGCGAAGAAAGTTTGCGCCAAGATGTCTTGATCATCCCCACCGACACCCCCCTGTCCTTCTTGGAGCCGATCAGCCTCCAGGAGGCGATCGACACGGCCATCGACCAGCGGCCCGAAATCGCCCAAGCGAAGAAAAACGTGGAATCGGGTGAAATCAATAAACAGTTCGCCCGCAACCAGATGCTCCCCACCCTCTCGTTCCAAGGCACCATGGGAATGTCCGGGCTGGGCAAAGACTACGGCGATTCCTTCACTCGAAACTTCAGCGGCGATTTCTACAACTACGGCGCCGGCCTCGTGCTGAGTTACCCCCTCGGCAACCGTTCGGCCATCAACACCTATACGAAGCGGGAACTGGAAGCCAAGAACGCCGAAGCCATGCTCGCTAAGATTCGCCAGCAGGTTATTGTAGGTATCCGGGAGACGGTGCGCCGGGTCCAGACCGATTTCAAACGGATCGAAACGACCCGCTCGGCTCGCATCATGGCGGAGAAGCAGTTACAAGCCGAACAGGAGCGGCTGCGGGTTGGACTGAGCACCACCCGCTTTGTCCTCGACTTCCAGCGTGACTTGGCAACGGCGCAGGCGAACGAGCTCCGGGCCACTGTGGATTACAACAAATCGCTCTCCAATTTCTCGCGGCACAAGGCGACGACGCTGGAGCGATACAATCTTCAACTAGATTAGCTGATTGCAATGGCCTCGGAGCCGGATCGGCTCGCTGATATGCAGGTAGCGGAGCGAGGCTCCGTGCTGGCCCTGCTTCCCCTCGCCGCCACATTCGTCTACTACCTGCTTCCTGTTTCTCTCCAAGAACGAACGCTCGTCCAATTCATTCCCCAGCTGCTCGCGTATCTGGGACTGTGCCTGTGGGCCTCATGCAATCAAGCCGTCTGGTTTCGGCTCGGACTCGACAGAGCGAACTTCCGAGACGGGCTGCGCTGGGGCATCACGACGGGACTGCTGCTCGGCAGCCTGAACGCGTTCGCCATTCTGTCGATCTATCCTGCTCTGGGCCATGACATCACCTTTCTCAAATCGACACCGCACGGACGGCTCTCCCCCCTCATCATGGTCCCGTGGACTATCTGCTTCATCGCGTTATTCGTAGAACTGAATTTTCGCGGATTCCTGTTGGGGCGGTTTGCCACAATTGAAG
>DASUMN010000068.1:0-20087 GCA_036277675.1 Nitrospira sp.
TTCCCATAAAGCCCGATATCCCAATGATACGCGCCGACGACCGGTAAAAAACCTCTCTCACGGGCAAACCGGACAACATGCTCCACTTCGTCCCGATTGAGTTCGCTGACAATACAGATGAGAAATTTCGGCGCACGATAGCGATCGAGCAGGGCAAGACCGGCTAGAACGTGCGGCAACTGGTCCGCCCCGCGAATCTGCTCATACCGTGCGCGATCGAGCGTATCGAGGCTGACCGACAGTGCAACAGAAAGAGCCTCGAATCGTCGTACAAGATCAGCCGTCAACCTCGTCCCATTAGTGATCACGGTCGCACGAAACCCAATTTGAACTAGATCTTCAAGTATTTCCGGCAAATCACGCCGTAATAGTGGCTCTCCGCCTTGCACAAATACCAGGCGCAGCCCGTCGCGATAGAGCCCGCGGAACACCGTCCGGATCTCTTCCCGAGTCATCTCGTATCGCCCTTCGTTCAAGGGCAAGTTGCAGTACCCGCAATTCGAGTTGCACCGCAGATTGGCTTGAAAGATAGCCAAGACTGGCCGACGGATGAGAAGATTTTTGAGTCCGCCGCTCAGAGCGTGAACTAGGCCAGGCCTCTGGCCTGCAGAAGCATGCGCCCCACCGTGGGAGCTTCCCGAGTATTGGCTTGACCGTTCGATCTGGATCAGCATCGACTGCTCCGTCTGTGTATCATCTTGGGCAGAACTGGACACTGCCCGCCAAATTTTCACCCATTGCCAGCATGGTGAATGCCATAGCCTGCGTCCAAGCCCCTAACATATTGATACTTAAAGAATACTGGCCTATCACGAACAGGCATATGCCTTGCTGAACCTTATCCAGAACGCACAGGTCACTCACACAGAAGGAGGGCGCGATGAACAAGACTCCCCACACCTCTCTGACAATCATGATCGCAGCCTTGGCCATGACCATGCTGGCATCTCCGGCATTAGCTGAGACCTCCAAGAAATCCAAGAAGCCAGCGGCTCATTCCTCCGCCGCGCTTACTGCCAACGCAGTAAGCGACGTGCCGGGGGTCGGCTCCGCCACAATGGCCGGCCACCATGATCAGAAACCAGGTCCCGCGTGGAGAACCATCGGCGGAACCGTCAAACAGATCAAAGGCGACCTGTATACCGTCGAAGACTATGAAGGCAACCAGGTTCAACTCTACGTCGGGCAAGAGACTAAGAAACTTCGCGGCAACAAGAAGGTCGGCGACACCGTGCGCGCGGAAGTCACGCGAGACGGCTATGCGAATTCCATCCAATAAGTAGGAAGCTCATTGAATCCGCGCACCCGCTTACGAAACGCAGGGTGTCTCAGAGGGCCGGTCCTGTACAGACCGGCCCTCTTCATTTCTACTGGAGTCACAACCCGGCGCTATGGTGTCCCCTTCACGAACACAATGTCCCCGTAATAGGCAACGGCTCGTTCTTTTGTATTGTCGGTATCGCTCATAATGGCCACGCCGTTGATCATCGGCGGCTCTTCGCCGAAGGCCTTCTTATAGTCTTCATAGATATTCCGCGATTCGTCGATCCACAAACCGACGTTGTTCGGCCCGCTCTGCACCACGATCATTTTCACAAAATCCGTATAGGCATTGTCGAGAATCGCGCTCACCGGTGCCTTTGTTTCCCACACGTAGCTGATGGCCCCAATCGGAATATCTCCAAACAGGAGTTGGCCGGCCTTGTATTTGAGCTTCTTGCCGACACTGACCTTGTCCGGGTCATACTCGAACGTGACATACACCCTGGCCGGATAATCATCCCCGTCCTTTCGAGTCGCATCGCTTTTCTGAACAAGATTATTGATTTTCCAACTCCAGCGGATGATCGGATATTCACGAGGATTGATTTTGACTTCTTTGGTCAAGCCTGAGGCCGAGACGTCGCTGTCGGCCCTGACGACGGTCTTGTTTCCGTCTTTGACCACTTCGTATTTCGTCGAGCGGGGAATTTTCTTGAAGGAAAGGGGCTTCCACCCATCCGGCACCGTCTGTCCGAGTGTGGCGCCAGAAAACTTGGCAACTTCGATCACTGGACCCACTTGGGCCGATGCAGCTGGCACCGCGCTACAACCAGCCACCAATACTCCACACAATGCCATGCTGGACAGGTACGTTCGACCACCCATAACCCTCCTTAGCGCCTCATCCAGGTGAACAGTTTGATAAGGAAGTTCTTCGTGCCTCGTGAGAAATGGGCCTTTCTCCAGAGATTGATCACCTTCTTGTTCACTTCGGCCTGGGTGGGATAGGGGTGAATCGTACCGGCCATGGTCTTGGCTCCTGCTCCAGCCTTCATCAGTACCGAAAATTCACTGATCAGGTCTCCGGCATGGGCCGCCACGACAGTTGCACCAAGAACCTTGTCGGTGCCTTTCTGGATGTGAACCCGCGCAAACCCTTCTTCTTCTCCGTCCAGAATCGCCCGATCAACCTCGTCCAATTTGTACGTGTAGGTTTCAACATCGAGGCCCTTCTCCCTGGCCTCATTTTCATACATCCCGACATGGGCAACCTCAGGTTCCGTGAACGTGCACCACGGCATCACCAATGAGTCAACAGTGGCATACCCAAAACCCAAGGGATGTGGAAAGAGGGCATTTTGAATCACGATCTGAGCCATGGCGTCCGCGGCATGGGTGAATTTGTACCGCGAACACACATCGCCTGCGGCAAAGATATTTGGATTCGAGGTCTGCAAACGGCTGTTCACGGTCACCCCATGCTTATCGAAAGCGACGCCGGCCGCTTCCAGGCCGAGCCCATCGACATTCGGGATGCGGCCCGTGCCCACCAGGATCTGATCGACCGTCACATCGTACGGCTGGCCGTGCGAATCGACCGTGAGACGTTTTCCAATTTCAGTTTTCTGAACCTTCACATCCTTTCCACAACAGAGCAGCGTCACCCCATCTCGCAACATCCGCTGCTCGACGATCTCGGCCGCGTCACGATCTTCGTTCGGCATGATCCCGTGCATCGCTTCAATCAGATAAACCTGACTTCCAAAGCGGGAAAAGGACTGGGCCAGTTCGCAGCCAATGGGGCCGGCCCCGATCACGGCAAGCCGCGGCGGCAGTTCCGTCAGTGAAAAGACCGTTTCGTTGGTGAGATACCCGGCATCGTGCAATCCCGGAATAGGCGGCGCCGACGCGCGCGCGCCAGTGCAGACGGCGGCCCGCGCAAACGTCAGCGTCCGATTGCCGGCCGGTCCTTCAACCTGGATGGTGTCCGCACCGGTAAAGCGGCCGCTGCCGATGTAGACATCGACACCCTGCTTTGTATAACGATGGACGGAGTCATTGTGGCTGATGCGCGCGCGCAATTTTCGCATCCGGGCCATGACGGCGCCGAAGTCATATTTCACTCCGGCAGGAATATGGACGCCGAAATCCACGGCCTTCCGCAGATCAGCCCAGGCCCGTGCCGCGCGGATGATGCCTTTCGACGGCACACAGCCGACATTTAAACAATCGCCGCCCATGAGATGTTTCTCGATTAACGCGACTTTGGCGCCGAGACTTGCGGCAACGATCGCCGTAATCAGACCGGCGGTCCCGGCTCCGAGGACCACCATGTTATAACGGCCACTCGGCTCAGGATTGACCCAATCGGATGGATGCACATTGGCAAGCAGCTGCTGATTGTGCTCGTCATTGGGAAGGATCATCGGCGCGTCGTAGAGGCTCATTCCAGCTATCCTCTCTGCCATCACGCCGGCTTTGCCGAAAACTTCTTGTAGACGATGGGGATCAGAGCGAACAACCCCAACAACACAAAGGCTCCGATCACGTTCGGCGACGCAATCTCTTTGAGCGTATTGATGGATCCAAGCTGGCGCCCGGCATAGGCATACACGAACGATCCCGGAATGATCCCAATAGCCGTGGCTCCCGCATAGGTTCCCACGCTGACGCGCGTGAGCCCTGAGACGAGATTGACGACAAAGAACGGGAAGAGAGGAATCAATCGCAGGGTCAGCAGGTAGCTGAATGCATTCTTGGCAAAGCCTTCTTGAAACGGTCCAAGCCATGTGCCGAACTTCTGCTCCACGGCGTCGTGTAAGAGATACCGCGAGGCAAGAAAGGCCACCACGGCTCCCGTCGTGGCACCAAGATTCACGAAGAACGTGCCCAACACACTTCCAAAGAGAAACCCGCCGGCCAGCGTAAGAATTACGGCGCCAGGGAGAGCCAGCCCCGCAACCACGATATACGTGCCGATAAATAGCAGAACTGATGCAGCATAGTGGGTGTCCGTGAACAGCACCAGTTGATCACGGTGTTGTTTCAGCCCCTCCAGAGAGAGATAGCGGCCCAAGTCAAAATAGAAGAAGGCGGCAATGACGGCCACAACGATAGCGGCAATAACCACCTTCCCCATATTGGTCTTGTTCGCCGGCTGGGCTATGGGCATCTCATTAGACATGGCGATTGGCTCACGTATCATGGGGAGTCCTCCGGTTACCTGTCAACGTCGAATCCTACAGGCTTGGTCGTCCCACAGGCCATTATCTTACGGGCTCTCTTGAGCGCATGCCTGGAAGACGGACCGGATTGAGATGGAATAGAATTCGAGGAAGTACGATCCGGCTAGGGATTAGGGGATCTGAATGAAGAGGCTGTCCCACTGAGGGCATTACCCACTCGTTCTAGCAAGCCAGGCTGAGGCCGACATGACGCTTCTGAACGACGGTCAGACTCAATTTTCTTCTGGCTTGGAGAACAATATTCTTGGCGAGCATCGGCGTTCTGATCGGTCAGAGAAGTCTCCGGACCGGCACAGCCGCAGGCAAGGAGAAGCGGTATAACAATAAACGGGCGCATCGAATCTCGCTTATCTCAACCCTAGTGTTTCCGTTTCGGTCAATTTTGATAACGCTATAGTACCATGCAATACCCTCTCTAGCGATTGTTCATATCCCGTTCGATATCCAGGCGCCCGACAGCCCGTTCCAACGGATCGAGGACCCCATCATGGTTGCGGTCTAGCTCTTGAAAATGATCGACCTGTAGATTGCGCGCCTCTGGGTTCGGCGCCGCCCCCTTACTCTTGCGCAGTTCTCTACCAGGATCGTACCGCTGAGGCTGTTCTAGGATGCCATGATAAGCCAAACTCTGGCTCACTTTATCGGCTCCACCAGCAGGCGCCCCCTTTCCAGAGACCTTTCCTCGGCCTCGATTGCTCAAAATACGATCGGTGGAATGCGCTTTCTTACGGCCCTTTTGAATCGAACGCCTACTTGTGCCCTTACCAATGGTGTGTGCAGGCGGCCGACTCACGGACGGTTTTGCCTGATTAACCGAGGGTGACTGGACTGCGTGTAACGGAACGACCTTCTTGGCCGTCGTTGAAGCGGCCCCAGCCGGTTGCTCCAATCCGGCACACGTGAGGCCAGCGACCAGGCCCATAACAAGCGCCACCCGTTTCGACTCCAGAACAATGGTCATGCTTTGTATGCATTCCCCCTCTAGGCCTAGTTCATCATGTATAAGTGTAGCAGGCGAGAATGCAATCGGATCTTATTGATAACACAATGATTTACTGGAATAGGATGCCGGCCAAGCAAAACCTGTCGACAAAATCGCGGTATGCCTAATGGCTTCGCAGACGGTTCGGAGCGAAGATCTCTGGCTCAGAATGAGTGCCTGCCCCAGAACCAATTTCGAGATACGGATTTGTTCTAGATGCAACCCGCGATGGCGGCATAGCCATGTATGGGAGAAAACGTTTGAGCCCAAGAATAGGCGCCTCAAAACAATACCACGATGCACTCGCGACACCTAAAAGGAGTACGGACCACACCAGAACATGGGTAAAAAACCCAACCTCCGCCGAGTCCAAACCGACCTTAACAAGTCCGGCAACGATCACATGCCAGATATACAGCCCGTAGCAACGCCTTCCAAGAAACGTAAGAACTGGCGAGGTGACGATACGACCCCACAGACCGGTCGAGCTCATACTCGCCACGAGACACACGGCGAAACCAACCGCCAACCATGAGTAGCCGACAATACTAAAAAACCAAGGCCTTGTTTGTGGTAACGATGGGCTAAAGGGAACCAACACCGTGAGTATGATTAAGATTAGGACTGGAAAGACCAGCCGCTTACAGGCTTCAATCGTCCTCTGACGCCATTCCTGGGAGCTGAGGAGCGTGGCAACCAACGCGCCAGCGGCAAGCGCATCGACACGGCACAGCGTAAATACATAGGTGGCTGGGTAATCCATGGTGACATAGGCACCTGCCCGAAAAAGCGGCGCCAAGACGATCAATCCGATGCACCATCGTATCAACCGAGTGATGTTGACCATGTGAACGATCAGCGGCCAAACCAGGTAGAATTGTTCCTCAATCGCTAGACTCCACAAGATCATCACAGCCAACGGCTGCCATCCATACAAGCTGATATGGATGTTCCCAAGATACACAGCGTACCAGGACCACCCATGGAAGTTCGGCAGGAGATTGAGAGGATCGCCCATGCTGTGAAAGGCAAAAAGGATCAAGAGGTACGCGACAGCTAACGGAAGTATCCGCAAGCCACGTCGTCCCCAAAATACCCACGGCCATTTGCCGGCTTCTCGTGACCGAAGCAGAATGGTAGTGATGAGAAATCCGCTGACCACAAAGAACAGATCGACTCCAATCCACCCCCCCAGACTCATCCGACCGAAGAAGCCAAGCATCGACCAGGGCGTATGATCAGTTGAAAACTCTGGAAGTTCTCTAAAGAGAAATGGGGCGTGATACCAGAGCACGAGGAGGATTGCGATCCCTCGCAGGCCATCAACCGCCGGCACAGAGGACAGTACCCCCTCCCCGGCTATTGGCTGCGGATCTGACCTCATACGCAACCATTCAGTGAAGCGTGAGGCAGTACTGTTCGAGCTGCTGAGCAAACACGAGAAACTGGTCGCCACCCTCACGGCGATACTCTTCTTTTGATACCCGCTCTTCTCGATCGCGCCGTACTTGTTGACAGGCCTGGCGTTCCGCTCGATTGATGTGCGGCTGCAATCGAGTCTGTTCTTCCAACGAACGACCGGCCAAGCTTTCCTGCATACGCTTCAACGCAATATAGTGATCGTGAAGTCGAGGCTCCTTCTGTACAGGTGCCGTGTCAGGCTCCGCCGCATACAGAGTGACTGGAGACAGCAAGAGCGCAAGCAAAATGAGTGTATGCATGATCTCCCTCATCACGTAAGTCTAATGCCTTGTTGTGCCGGTATCGTTTCAATGAGCTTGAAGTTTGTTCGAACAGAGGCGATGGACTCTCCTCGCTGGTCAATCGATCCATCGCCGATAGGGCCCAACCACTTGTCAGCCTGCTCTAAGTAAGACACCTGATACGGATCAATGCCCATGACGCGGCAACAGGTCGCATCCACAGCAGGAAGATTGCGCCCCAGCACCAACACGCCAGCCTGCTTGGGATCTCCCATGATAGGCCCATCCCCCTCCATCCCAATAATCCCATCGACAATCGCAAAGTGGGGCTTCAGTGTCGCGTTGATGTCGAGAATTGAGCTTTGGACACCCGCTTTATGCAGCACATTCTTGGGCCACCCGTAATATCTGCCCGGCATCACGCCAAAGAGATTTTTCATCGAGAGCGTCGCGCCGGTCCAATGGTGAGTCTTCATCTTCGCCATCGACACGATCCAATCCACCTCTTGAAACAGGGCAGGAAAGGTCAAGGTCTTCATGGTGGTCTTCGCGCCGGCATTCGGCAATTCATATCCGGCAATGTAGTTCAGATCATGAAACTTGATTCGGTCTTCGGATAACACATCGGCAAGGCCGGACTCTTCGTACACAGCCAATGTGTCTCGCCGATGGCCTGGCCCCTCAGCCACCATCACCGCGGCGGCGCCTAATCGGAGGAATGCCTCAATGGCGCCGCGCAGAACAAGCGGATGCGTATTGATGTGAGGAGCCTCTGAGGCTGTTTCAACCAGGTTGGGCTTAAGCAGGATCCGCTTCCCATGTATTTCTGTTGTACTGACCCCCAGCTCCATCATCCCCCGATAAAGAGTGCCGGCGATGTCGAGCTGATAATGGTCCGCTTTGGCCACAAAGGTTTGCGCCTGTTGTGGCAAGCGGAAATACCGTTTGGGAACAACCACGAGTCCCGTTCCAATGACGAGACCAGCCGCGATAGCCCGCAAAACATCTCGGCGTGTAAGACCCTGGGGTGCTCGATGATCCGCGTGAAGATCCACGATGCTCCTAGCTGTCACTGGAGAGCAGCAGCAAGACCTTTATTCACTGAAGCTGAAATGAGCGGGCTCCGGCCATCGGTTTCCGTAGCCAACCCTCCAAGAACGAGCAGACAGAGTGCCGAGGTTTCATACTCCCCGTACCGTTCCTGATTCGCCAAACACCGTTCAGCCAGAATCGCAGCATTGGATGGTGATTGTTGCCAAGCAGCCAGCCCGAGCAAACTCCATCCAAGCGAAATCGGCGTTCGCAATCGCGTCACTTCATGCTGAAGATAAGCAAGGCTGGCTCGAACAGCATCCCGTTCGACCAGGCCAGCCAAGCCAGCCAGCGCAGCACCGGTACTTTCCGGCATGGGGCGCAGTTCTGTCCCGAACACGAGAGCGTTTCCATAATTCCAACCCCCATGGGGCAACTGACGATCGAGGACCATGCGAACGGCTTCCTTGACACGATCATGTTGCCCATGTCCCACGGCTCGCAACGCGATCACTCCCATCGCCGTAGGTTCAACCCACGAATGGGTCTCACCCACCCATGGCCACCCCTTGAGCATGGTATCGTGCGCTGAGGGCAGATCGGGTGTTCTTGGGAAGTGGAGGCCCGTCGTGTCCAACAAGAAGCGGACGGCTCGCTGTTGTGCCTCACGGCAGGCTTCCGAATCCTGCCAGGACAGAATTGCCAACGAGGTTGGCCAAAACGAAGCCGGATGGGCCTTGCCGACACAAAGCCGCCCATCGGAAAGCTGCTCACGCATCAAGAGATGCCGCGCCTGATCGAGAGGCTGAGGCGGTCCGTCACATGCAGAGAGGGCAAGGATGCTCCATGCCGTAGAGTCGACCTGATACGTCCCCCCAGGCCTCCCAGAAAATCCCCCTTCGGCCAGAGCGCGACGTAACAGGGCTGTTCGACTGTCTACTCGTAAAGATGAATTCACCAGTTAAAACGCTCCGAACCTTGCAGAACAACTACTTGCCGAGCAAGGCAGGAAACAACACTTTGACCATCCTAATGCCAGCAGGCCCGATCGTGACAATAAACATGCTTGGGAAAATGAAGCACACGAGGGGGAACAGGAGTTTGACGGGTAATTTCGCCGCCATCTCTTCTGCCTTAAGCCGCCTCGTCGTCCGCATTGAATCGGCATGGACACGAAGCGCCTGGCCGATGCTGGTCCCAAACCGATCCGTCTGCACAAGCAGCGCAACGAGATTCCTGACTTCCTCGATATCGGTCCGCTTGGCAAGATTTCGCAGCGCCACCTGGCGTTGCACGCCAGTCCTCAATTCCTGCGAGAGGACATTCAATTCATCCGCGAGGACCGGATGGGCCTGACTCACTTCTTGCCCCACACGGGCGATCGCTTGATCCAATCCCAATCCAGCTTCCACGCACACGACCATCAAATCCAAGGCATCGGGGATAGCCCGTTGTAGCGTATCCTGCCGCTCGGCGATCACGCGCTTCAACCAGAAAGAAGGGGCATAATAACCAACCCCGGCTAAGCAGACATAACTCAACAGCATCGTGGTGGTACTGGGGAAGCCGAGGAGCTTCACAGGAATCATCGCGAACAAGGCGACCACAACAACGGCCAATAGCAGTTTCGCCCCGACAAAGAAAATCGGCGCTTTCCTGCCCCGATACCCGGCCGTGACCAAAAGATGCCGGGTGGCTTTTACCTCTTCCGCATCAGATGATTGGTTCCATTTCGCAAACCATTCGAGTACCGCTTGCAACTGCACCTGCATCGCCTCAAGGAGGTTGGCTGAAGAATTCGCTTCCCCCTGCCCTTCTCCTTGCCCCTCGGTCCGACGGCGCCAGACCTGGATGACCTCTCGCCGATCTATATACACATACACCGCTGATCCCAACAGCATGATCGCGAGAAATGCACAGAACGCTGCGACAATGGGAAGTTCCATACGTGACTCCTTAGACCTTGATGTCAACCATGCGTTTCATGACCACGGCGCCAAGAACCATCATGATACTTCCGACAGTCGCGAGGTTTTGACCGATGGGATCTGTAAACAACAGCCCCATGTACTCGGGGTTCATTTTGAAAAGCGCGATCCCAACGATAATAGGAAGGCCCAAGAGGACCGCAGCCGACATGCGCCCCTCCGCGGAAAGAGCCCTGACACGAAGTTGTAACTCAAACCGCTGCCGGATCAAGGCGGCCAGCGAATCGATGATTTCTGCCAAATTTCCACCGGTTTCTCGTTGAACCAGAACGGAGGTCATAAAGAATCGGAGATCGACACTGTCCACCCGATGAGTCATGTTCTCAAGGGCTTGGGGCAGAGCCACCCCCATCGACACTTCATCGAATACCCGCCTAAACTCTTTCCCGACAGGATCCGACGCCTCTTCTCCCACCATTTTGAGTCCGACCGAAAACGCATGACCCGCCCGCAAGGCCCGCGAGACAAGTTCAAGTGCCTCAGGGAGCTGCCGCTCAAACCTCGCAAGCCGCTGGCTTTTCTGCCACAGAAGATAGAGATAGGGACTCGCACCCAACAGGACTGCGATCAGGACGGCAAGGATGAGCTTTTGCCCCATGGACATGACAAGCAAGAATCCGCCCAGTGCCAGCACGCCCGCTGCCAGAATTAACACTCCCAGTGGCGTCCGGCAGTCCGCCTGTTGGTGAAGCGCTTTCAGGACTTGTAGTTTTTTGGCCTGCTTGAGCAGATCGTTCAACCAGGGGATCTCGCTCATGGAGTCTTTGCGGACGATTTCAGAAAGGTTCGTCTCGATCGGGGAAGACCAATCCTGTATCCGCTCAATTGCGCGATCAGTTCCCCGTGGCGCTACCATACGGTAGGCCAGCCTGCAGGCGTACATGAACAGGAGGATTGTGCCAAAGATACCGAGTCCGATCAGCGCGGTTAACATTCGTACACCTTCAGTGGATCAAAGATGGTTGACGAAAGCACAACGCCCTTGGCAGCCAATCGTTCTGCGAACTTAGGCCTCACACCGGTGGCTTTGAACCGCCCCTTGACCTTTCGGTTTTCATCAAGGCCGGTTTGCTGGTACGTGAACAATTCCTGGAGCGTGATGAGATCGCCCTCCATTCCGACAATCTCCTGGATGCTGACCAGCTTTCTCGTCCCATCCGATAATCGAGCGATCTGGATGATGACGTCCAACGCAGAGGAAATGTAGTGCCTCATCGCCTTTGGGGCCAGGTTGAACCCGGCCATTGACACCAGCGTTTCAATTCTCGTGAGGGCGTCCCGGCAGGAGTTGGCATGGACGGTCGTGAGTGAGCCGTCATGGCCGGTGTTCATGGCCTGCAACATATCCAAGCTTTCCGCGCCTCGCACCTCACCGAGGATGATGCGGTCGGGACGCATACGCAGCGCATTCTTCACCAGTTCACGTTGCGCGATCTCACCCTTCCCTTCGATATTCGCAGGACGTGTTTCCAGACGAACGACATGCTCTTGACGCAGCTGCAACTCGGCCGCATCCTCAATAGTCACAATCCGCTCGGTATTGGGGATGAACCCCGACAGGATGTTTAAGAGGGTCGTCTTGCCTGTGCCGGTCCCGCCGGAAATCAGCACGTTTAAGCGAGACTGAACGATAGCCTTCAGTAACTCTCCGATTTCCGGAGTGAGAGACCGTTTTTCGGTCAAATGGTGCAATTGCAGCGGGTCTTTACTGAACTTTCTGATCGAAAGAGTTGGGCCATCGATCGCGAGCGGTGGAATGATGGCATTCACACGGGAGCCGTCGGCAAGCCGGGCATCCACCATTGGCACGGACTCATCAATACGCCGCCCGATACGGGAGACGATTTTCTCGATGATTTTCCTGAGATGCGCGTCGTCCTTAAACCGCACTGGCGTGAGCTCAAGGCGCCCGGACCGTTCGACAAAGACTTGTTTGTGTCCGTTGACGAGGATGTCGTTGATCGTAGTATCCGACAAGAGTGGTTCTAACGGCCCCAAGCCAAGCACCTCATGCAACACATCCTGCGTGATCTGTGCTCGTTCTCTCTGATTCAACGGTACTGATTCCTGCTGGAGCAATTGCTCGATCAATTTGGTCAAATGATCGGTCACAACGTCCTGCGGCATCGTGCCGATCGCATTCATGTCGAGCAGGTCGATCACACGCTGATGGAGGCGCTCCTTCAGTTCTTGATAGTGCGTGCCCTGCTCTGTTCCGTTTACCGGTCTCGTCGACAACATAGTGCCTCCTAATCCACTCACGCTGTTGCTCGCATCAACACTTCACCGCTCATATGGCGGATGGCTTACGCCTCATCTCCATGCTGAGGCTTGGAAAGTACCGCCCCAACAATGACTGGCTCTTCGCCTGCCCCTTGGAGGAGGATGTCGCGCCGTCCTCATGCCGGCCGATCAGTCGTCCGACCTCCCGCAGATACCACTGTCCAATGGGAGTCTTTGAGGCCACCACGGTCAGCGGTTTCCCATGCTGGATCGCTTCACTGGCCGACCCATAGTCGTTCGGAATGAGCCCAGCGATCTGGAGCTTCAGCATGCTTTCGGTTTCTTCGAGTAGATCCTTCTGGTCATTTTCATAGCGGTTGATGACGAGGGCAATCTTCCCGACGGGATAATGCGCCTCAGCCAGAACGTCCAATAACCGCTTGGTCCGTCGGATTGCAGGAAGCGTTAATGTCGTCACGACGAGGACCTGATCGGCACTATCCAGTACCTCTCGGATAGATGAATTGAGGATGTGGCCGCAGTCCACAAACACGTGCCGGTGAAATGATCGGAGAAGCGCTAGAACACGCATCATGTTTCCAGGAGCAGACTTCCACTCTTCATAGGCGTCACAGCCTGAGGCGAGAAAGTGCAACCCCGATGAGTGCCGCACCAACGTGCTACGAATGATGGTTTCAT
Source organism: Nitrospira sp. (assembly GCA_036277675.1). Lineage (GTDB taxonomy): Bacteria > Nitrospirota > Nitrospiria > Nitrospirales > Nitrospiraceae > Nitrospira_D. The sequence goes on from DASUMN010000068.1 coordinate 13,136, forward strand.
CTAGGCGTGAAATATCTTTCGTCAGATGCGTCAGGCCTTGAGAGACAGGCAGGTCTAGAAACAGACCAAGCTCTCCACCGTGCACGTCCAGATCCACCAAGGCGACAGGCTCCTGTCGCTGGACCTGTTGGACCGAGACGGCCAAATTGGTCGCCACGGTACTGGTCCCGACCCCGCCCCTGACGCCGAATACGGCCACGACTTTGCCGGCTTCCGTTTCCAGGCCTGATGCCTTGCAGGCGAATCGCTCCTCGAACCGAACGAGCGCTGGTTCGACGTCCTGTCTGGTGAGCGGTTGAGGCAGAAACTCTTTGACTCCGACTCGGAATGCTTCCAACAACAGTTGTGGATCCATGTGCGAGGCGGTTAAAAATATTTCTAGATCCGGTGCCATACTCAGTAGTTGGCGAACACGATCGAAGGTATGCTGAGGGCGAAATTCGTCCAGCTCAAGTAACAGCATATCGGCGACACCGGTGCCTTGCCCCTTTGTAATTAAGTAATGGAGCCGGCGCGACGCGATGTCTTCAAACGTCCGCTGAACCTCTTCGTTTCGACAATCGATCGACACTGCAATCAATCGAGCCATGTAAAGGGTACTCCTCAGTTGAATACTATTGAACGAGACCTGGAACCGTTGCGGCGACCCCGTACGGAGGTCCCCCTCCGGTCGTATTCCCTTCGAAGATGTTGCACAATACGGTCGCCGAGATCAGATGGTTCGGAGAGCCTTGCACATTCGTAATCCGTGCCTCGGCATACCCCACAATTGGGAGCGCACCGCTGTTGTCGCTCGAAGCACAACTCGGGGAATCATAGACCGGCACAAAGACGTCCCAATTACCGTTCGCATCCTTTTTGGCATTATAGAGATTGATCAAGCTCGGGAACACGCTCGCCACGTTCCCATTCGTGAAATTGAGCGTGCTTCCCGGAGCCGTTCCTGGAGACTGATAGGAACCGTCGCGCAACCCGTCGATAGTATTTCGCAATGTGTTCGCGTTTGCCGGGCTTTGATCGAAGGTATGCCAGGCGGAACAGGCTTGCGGCGTACCGTCATTGGGATAGAACTGGATAGCATCGCCGCAGCCATACTGAGTAAAGTAAAATGTTGAAATTCCGAACGGCACATCCAACTGACCAGGCGCGGTCGTCCCGACCGGCGTCAGATCGGCGGTCGCGATGGCGCGGACGTCTATACTGGCCACTCCAACGATGCTCGCGAGAAATGTGCTGATCGGGCCGTTGGATGTCCCGTCACGCCTTGCGGTCACTCGGACAGAGGTAGGCTGATTCACCGTCACGGTATGAACCTTGGCGATAGGGTCCCAGGTGCCAATGCCTATGTCACCAGCATCGATCGCAACTGAAACACCGGCTGCGTAATTGGCCGCTCCAACGGTTTGCACGGCCGTCTCGATGGTGGTACGGTCCGCACTGGTCAAGGTGTAGGTTTGCTGGGCCGCCGGTGTCAGGCCTTCGTAAATTTTCCCCAGCGCACGGGTCCCAGCCAAGGCTCCACCATCCGCCACGTTCTGCAACTCGTTTTTCGCGACCAGCGCATGGCCGATATCGATCGCGGCTGCCGCACAGGCCAACAGGACCAGGAGAAAAATCGCAGTCATCGCGGCCACCGCTCCCTGCTCGTTATTGAGAGATGGCACGGACACTTTGTGTCTGTGATCATTCATGGATCATCACCACCTGGGTTGTAATAATAAGCGGGTTCGGAATTCCCACGACTGCCGGAATGTAGGGAATCAGAAAGTTGTAGTTGTATACCGCCTGCACGGTCAGCGTAGACGGATTGACGCCACCTGCTCCAGTTGGAGTAAAGGTGACATCGGCCGGATTGATGCCGGTCCCTGTGAGGTAATTGTTCGCAATCGCGGTAATCGCTCCCGCGGCGGGTTTATTGGGTCCTATGACAATGCCAGCCCGAGCCCCTTCACGTGCCGCATTCGTGACGATTTCGCGGCCATACATGAGCATGCCAAATTCAATAATGCTGAAGAGAATCAAAAGAAACACCGGCAACAGCAGCGCAAATTCAGCCGCTGCAATCCCCCGCTCATTCAATATTCGCTTGGCGCTTGTCATACGAATACCACTTCCCAGTTACTTGGTCTGCACGCCGCTCGACACAATTGAGCGCTGAAATTCGGCATCGGGCTTCTCAAACGTCTTACGATAGGTCTCCATGGCTGTTGCGTTTGCCTTTCCATCCTGTCCTTCAACGAGCGTGAGATCTTCACCTGCCGTAGGATTCAGGATCTGGCCAGCCCGCATTTGTTGATACGCCGTACCCCAATTTGGACTGATCGTCGTTGGCGCACAGGCTCCGACCATTAGACTGGCGGCGACCGTCATTATTTTCACGAATCGTGTCATGGTTTTCTCCTTCTTCTTTTCAAAGTCACCGGATGAGGGATGTAGTTAGGGCATCAGATGCCCGACGCGACCCTCCATCGCACTGCCCATACTGATGCGATTGGATAACACTTCCGCCGCGGGCGACCGCTGCCCTAACTTGCCGCCATGGCCGCTCTTTTCCGGAAATCCCATCATGTAGTACTCAAAATCATTCGGTTCAACAAAGTAATCCGTAGGTAGCGTCTGCGCGTTCATGTCGAGCGGCTTGACCAAGTGCGGCGTCACGATAATCACCAGTTCCGTTTCGTTTTTCTGGAAGGAACTGCTGCGGAATAGGGCCCCGAGAATCGGTACCTCACCAAGGAACGGGACCTTTTTCACCGATTCCCTGAGGTTGTCACGCAACAACCCCCCGATGGCAAAGCTCTGTCCATCGGCCAATTCGATCGTGGTCGCCGCCCGTCTCGTCGTGATAGCCGGCACGATAAATCCTTGCAGCCGTAAGGCATTGGCAAAGTCCAGTTCCGACACCTCCGGCGCCACATTGATGCTGATGTGTTTGCTGTTCAACACATTGGGGGTAAAGACTAATCCCACACCGAACTTCTTAAACTGCACGGTGACCAAGCCAAAGGCTTGCGGCACGGGAATCGGGAACTCTCCACCGGCAAGAAACGCCGCTTCCTGGCCGTTCAGCGCCATCAAGGTCGGCTTGGCTAAGACTTTCAATGCATTTTCTTCTTTGAGCGCATCCACAAATCCCGTCCACGACGTGCTCCCGGCGTTGAATCCAAACGCGCCCTGGATCAGCTGCGTCGCCTCCACACCTATGGTTGCGGACTGACCGGCTGGATGGGCCAAACTGGCAAGCCTGGTCAGATTGCCCAAAACGGAGAGGCCAAAGTAATCGTTCCCGACACCCGTAAAATTCAACCCGAGCCGTTTGATCAACTCCCGGCTCATCTCGGCTACTCGGACTTCCAACATGACTTGCTGTACGCCGCCCACTTGCATGGCATTCACAACCTTCTTCGGTGCATAGGCTTCCGCCATGCTCAAGGCACGGTTCAGGTTGCCAGTGTTCGAGGCTGTGCCGGATAGCGTAATGTGGTCATGGTCGGACGTAACCAGAATGCCGTTTTCATCGGGCAAGGTCTTATGAAGATTCTCTTTCAGGCGTGTCACATCAGGGGCAATCACCACGTCATACATGCCCATCATCTTGCCGCTCTCATTCCAGAGCGTCACGTTCGTCACGCCGGTCGTCTTCCCCGTCACATAGATCTGTGTGGGCGAGAGCACAACCGTGTCCGCCACCTCGGGATTGGCTAATGAGGCTCTCTTAATTGCCACGGGCAGGTCCAGCACTTTCGATTTGCCCACGGTCAATTCGAGTTTTTGCACGTCGCGAGGTTCTCCGGCACCCTGAACTGGGGTTTCCCCGAACGCCTGGGACCCGGCAAAGATCGTGACGGCACAGCCCATGATCGTGATCGCATGTCGTAATCTCATCGTCATATTCCTCCCGCCTTCTTGCCAACTTCCCGATACGTTAGAACTTCACCGCATTCACTGCGGTCCCCTTGATCACTTCGATCGTCACAGTCTGCACATCCGGACGCGACTTGGACCCTGGTGGTTCGGGATAGACCTTGAGAAAGTTGAGCACTTTTTTGGGGGCGTAGGCTTCGGCCACCGCCAGGATCTGACTCAGCCGTGCCTCACTGGACACGGTTCCGAACAGTGTCATATGGTCGTGCGCCCCCCTCATACGAATATTGGTTTCATCCGGAAGCAATTCGGCCAGTTGCTGCTTGAATCGGACGAGATCCACCCCGACATCCAGGTCAAGTATAGCAAGCACTTGATCGTCCTGCCCCCAGAGGGTCAAATTGGTCGTGCCATAGCCCTTGCCGGTCACATAAATTTGCTTGGGGCTCAGCACCATGGCATCGGCAATATGGGGATCGGCCAGTGACGCCCGCTTGATGGCCACAGGCATGGTGACCACGGTCGATTTGCCCACCACCAGGCTGACCTGCTGAGGGTCTTTTGAGAAGGATACCAACTGGATGTCCTGATTCTTTGCCATGGCAGTCAACGGACCTGCCAGCAACATTCCGCCGCAGACCAGAGCTACCATCCACCGCCCATGAACGCGTGATCGATGCTGTGTAAGCAACATTGCGTGCCTCCCTCAATCCTAAAACCTAACTTCCTTACGGACATCACCCTTGATGATCTCTACTCGAAAACCGCCTTCACCATTTTCAGTTGCCGCTGCTTTGGGACGGTACGAACTTAACAACGAGCCAACCTTCGCCCCCCTGGTCAATACTTTCTCGCTGTTGAGCGAATTCCGGAGTGCCAGCCGCAACTTCCCCTGCGTCGAAGCCAATGCCAGCTTCTCCGCATCTTCTACATCCACTTCGACTGTGATGACCTGCACCTGCACCGGCTCTTCATCTTTCCCCTTGCGTTCCATCTGAGTGCCGGCGGCCAACACCTTCACATTCTCCAGAATCGTCTTGGAAACAGTCTGTTCCGGCTTACCTGGACTCAATTCAATGGTCACCATGACATCGACTCGATCAGCCGGCTTGATAAAACCGGCGACTCCGATCACGTCATCGACCTTCACCGACATGGCCCGCTTATTTACATCGGTCACGGCCGCCACTCCTCCGCTCGTTCCGATGGGGGCCAGTTTCGATTCCATCAGCAGCTCGTTCCGCTTCACATTCGCCAGTAACACCCGGTCTTTGACCGCATCGATTGTTGTAAAGTGTCCTTCCGGAATAACACCGGGCGGCACCTCCTGCATCATGACCATCTCCGGTGTGAGCTTTGTTCCCCAAGCGATATCGGCATTGGCCATCACCACCTGGACGTTGGTGCTCGCAGGTAATGGCGCCGCCATCAACCGGGTCTTCTCGTTCTGGAGCCATGAAAACACGAGGACACTCGTAATGATGCCGAACACCACCGACAATCCGAAAAACGCCAGAGGCCGATACCGTTTCATTGCCCCTCCTCCTCTTCAATCGAGCCCATTTGATTTCTGCCTTGTGCCCTGTTCATCGATTGCTCTCTGTGACTTGATCAACCATAGCTCAGTTCCGCGCTATGTCTACCCCCCGAATGGTTGGACTCCTCCGAGGAATAGTAGGGTACCCACGGCGATTGCGAGACCATACCGAAGCCGGTACGGCAGCTGGAAATCACCTGCCCCAGTCGATCCACCCGATGCCAACGTGCCATATGTCGCATAGGCCAATTTTCTTGATGCCGCCACGATGCCCCATTGATAGCCCATGACACCCAGTGCATAAATACCGCCCGCCAGAACAGACAGCGCGGCTACTGAAACGATTCCTGCAGGGCCAACTATCGAGCCGATCCCTGCGACTAATTTCACATCGCCGGCTCCGATCGCCCGGCACGCATAGGGAAGGAGGAATAGTCCCATCCCCAACGCGCAGCCGGCCACGCTCACCAACGCCCCGGAGAATCCATACATCCAGGCGTGCACAACCATCCCGACGCCCATTGCTGAAAACGTCAGCCAGTTTGGGATCCGAGACCAGCGAAGATCGGTATAGACCGCGGTCATCAACAAGGGGGTCAGTAATATGATCATCAGGTCTGACATCATGACCTTCTGAATCCTCTGTGCATGAGATCTTGCCTATTCATCGTTTGCTCTCAGTGTCTGGAAGGAACGGTTGGCCCCAGTAACGAGTGACCAACCGTTTCCAGACTCGCCCTCTTAATTAGCTTCCAATGACGTTGGCTGCGGCGGTCACGGCGGCGCTGATGTTCGTGCCCAACAACTGCACGGCGACAACGATGCCGAGCGTAATGATGGCCAGCAGCAACGCATACTCTGCCGCCGACGCGCCTTCCTCTTCCTTCACAAACTGACGAATGACGTTCAACATGGTGTTCTCCTTTTGGTACCGTTTACGGTTCATTAGCTTCCAATGACGTTGGCTGCGGCGGTCACGGCGGCGCTGATGTTCGTGCCCAGCAACTGCACGGCGACAACAATGCCGAGCGTGATGATGGCCAGCAACAACGCATACTCTGCCGCCGACGCGCCTTCTTCTTCCTTCACAAACTGACGAATGACGTTCAACATGGTGTTCTCCTTTTTGTCACGTTTAAGGTTGATGACTCTGACACGCAACTTTGCACTTACTTCCTTGTCTGCACTTGAGCAACTGGCTCACGCCCTCTACAGCCCCATCACCTCCTCCCGATTGAGTTCCCTTCCCTCCGTCGGTCTCGTTGCTGTCCAGAGAGCAGTCTAGCGAAACCCTGCTAGACGCCTATCCTCCAAAAGGATAGGCATCAACGATCAACAGTAGGGTGTCCCTCGGTATCACCAAGCACAGTCTGATGAATCATTGGTCAGGGGGTAGTGCACATCACGGGCCATATCATTGTTCGGCCTAACTCATTGCATTATCAGAGATATGTATTCCTTCACGTGATGGGCTGCGGCAGGCGCGCCTCAGGCTAGGATTGCCAAACAACCTGAAACTAGGGCTTTGGCGCCGCAGTGCGCAGACTCAGC
>DASUMN010000069.1:0-9108 GCA_036277675.1 Nitrospira sp.
TCCTCGCCTGGCCCATCTGGCCGAGCAGGTATTCCGCGACCGGCACATCGATGCCCCGACGAGGCCCGGCAAACTGGGCGGCGCCTATTGCTACAGTATCGTCCCCGGTATGACGCCCTATGTCATGCTCAACTACACCGGAGAAGCCCGTGATATCGCCACCATGGCGCACGAACTCGGTCATGCCGTCCACGGGATGCTGGCTAAGGACCATTCTGTGTTTACGTTTCACTCGACCCTCCCGCTGGCGGAAACGGCCTCCGTCTTCGGCGAACGCATTCTCTCCGAGGCCCTCATGTCTCAGGAACGGAACAAAGCTGTGCAACAGGGGCTGCTGCTAAGCCAGTTAGACGATATCTATGCCACGGTGTTGCGGCAGGCTTATTTCGTCCGTTTTGAGAAGCTGGCCCATCAGATGATCGCGGACGGCGCGACCGCCGATCAATTGGCCAAGGCCTATGGGCAGGAACTCCGGCAGCAATTCGGCAAAGCCGTGAAGGTGCCGGACGAATTTCAATGGGAGTGGCTGACTATCCCTCATATCTTCGCCAGCCCCTTCTACTGTTACGCCTACAGCTTCGGGAACTTGCTCGTCCTGGCCCTGTACCGCATGTACAAGGAACAGGGTCCTGAGTTTGTACCGAAGTATCTAGATCTCCTGGCCACCGGCGGTTCGCAGTCTCCTCAACAGATTCTCTCCACCATCGGTGTCGATATGACCTCGGAATCGTTCTGGCAATCAGGCTTCGATACGATCCGAGAGATGGTGGGGCAGCTGGAAGGGACAATGTAAACAAACGGCTCGCGAGGTATACTCTGTTTTGTGTCTTTGATTATCCGCGAGCTTCAGGCGCCGATCGAGACTTATCAGGAGATCCTCGCCGATCACTCGTTCATCCGATCGCCTTGATTTCATCCTTTGTGAGAGCCCGCCATTCCCCCGGCTTGAGGTCGCCCAGCTGAATCGGCCCAATGGCGATCCGCACTAGGCGCAACGTGGGATGGCCTACCGCAGCCGTCATGCGGCGTACTTGGCGATTCATCCCTTCATGGATCGTAAGTTCCAGCCATGCTGTCGGCACACTCTTACGAAACCGGATAGGTACAGGCCGCTCTGGCAACACCGGTTCCTCGGCTAATAGTATTACCGTTGCTGGCCTCGTTTGTTTGCCACCGAGCGGCACGCCCTTGCAGAGTCGTGCTATAGCCTGCTCATCGGGAACGCGCTCGACCTGCGACAGATAGACTTTCGGTAATTTATGTCTAGGATCGGTGATCCGATGGGCTAGGGCGCCGTCCGAGGTCAAAATCATCAGCCCCTCGCTGTCCTGATCGAGGCGCCCCGCCGCATAGACTCCAGGCACGGCGATGTAGTCTGTTAGGGTCGTCCTCCCTCCAGGATCGGTAAAACACGGCAACACACCGTAGGGTTTATTGAACGCGATGGCACGTATGGACATGATTATGATGGAGTACCGCTGCTAGATCGCGTCCTTACAAGGCTGAAGGCTCATCTAACTACTTGAATTACTTGCTCGTGTTGTCAGGAGACCGTTCACTATCAGGTTTCTTGTTCCGCCGCCCTCGGTGGGTTGACAAAACTCCGAGCAGGGCCTATACTGAGAATGCTTCTCATAATCGTCGACAAGGAGCAACCTATGTACATGTGCCTCTGCAAAGGAATCACCGAATCGGATGTACGGGAGGCCGGTCGCACCGGACTAGTGATGCCCAACCAGCTCAAGGCCAAATTCGATCTCAAATGCAACGGCTGTTGCGGACGCTGTGCCAAGAACATCCACGAATTTGTCGAGGTCGCCGTTCAAGGAGCCGCAGCTTCCTGCTCGACTGCATAGACCAGTCATCCGTCCGCAGCCGTTTCCGACACCCTGCAACACATCACCGCATAGCGGTTCCTCGCCAGAGAAGGTATCGCCTGTCTGTCTCCTGACAAGTTGTATCTTCGCAGAACAATCTTAGTGGGAAGATGACCGGCTGATGAGTTTCGCCACGTCTGCGACACGTTGGCCCAGAGCCTTGGCGTCGGCAAGTTCCTTCTTGTCGATCCCCGGACTGTCCCCTTCTGTCGTGGCGGACGCTCCAAAGGCCCCGCCACCGCTGACGACAATCATCTGATTGCCCAGCATCGCGGCGAGAATCGTCAGCATTGTGACCTCCTTGCCGCTCGAAATCTGGCCTCCGGTCGCAAATGCCGCGCCGACTTTGTTCTTCATCTTGAACTCGGGGAAGACGCCGAACTTGAATTGCCAGTTATCGAAGAACGTCTTCACCTCACCCGACATGTTGGACCAGTAGACCGGCGAACCGACGATGACGGCATCGGAAGAGAACAGATCCTCCGCTGTCACCTGCCCCACACGTTTGAGGACGACCATGGTGCCTGGCACCGACTTGGCACCCTCAACAACCGCCTCAGCCATCCGCTCCGTATTGCCGGTGAGCGAGTGATAGGTCACGAGGACCTTCACCGGGAGAGGAATTTCCTCTGCCCAGGACTTGGGGCTGAGGCTACTGATTACGGTGAGACTGAGAACGGTTGTTGTGAGGATTTTTCCTATATTCATGACGGACGCCATGAATCTGAAGAAAGGCTGAACGGTACTACCGACGAAACGTCTCTTCTTCCATATGCTCTTCAACTGACACTTCCGTCAACGTGCCTCGATAGCTACAGCGGTGACAACGGATGCGCCACTCTTCGATCCACTTTTCCTGCACATACGATTGGCGGCATGTGGGACAGACAAAGACCCCTTTTTTGTAGAGCACCCGGCGTTTTTCCTGCATACGTTCCTCACCAAACTGTGATTGCAGAATCGCACAATGCTTGACGGGATTGCAAGGCGCCAGTTTCTTGACTCGGCAGGACCTGCTCGTTACGATGCGCCATGGCTGTTCCTTCCATCTTAATCAGCTTTCTCCGATCAGCTTTCCTGATGGGACTCCTGCTGGCCTTCACACCATCGCCGGGCATGACTTCCGATTCAGGCCTTATTGCGATCCGCACTCCCGCCGGCAGCACCATCCAAGCAGAGCTTGCCGACACCCCGTTTAAGCGCGCGACCGGTCTCATGTACCGAGACCATCTTAAGAAAGACCACGGAATGCTGTTTGTATTCGGCCAGCCGCATGCTTGGTCCTTCTGGATGAAGAACACCAAAATGGCTCTCGACTTGATTTGGCTGGATGACAAAAAGCGGGTCGTGCATATCGAGCGGAACGTCCCCATCTGCACCAAAACCGACGACTCATGCCCGCAGTATCGGCCGAACAGCGAAGACGCGGTGTATGTGCTGGAGATTACGGGCGGGACTGTGGACGGCTACAAAATCGAGAAGGGATCAACGCTGCAATTCACGAGGTCATAAATCCGGCATTATGATTTCTCCTGCCAAGACCGGACACGGCGAGCGCTGATCACACCCTCCACTCGTTCGATGGTTTTTAGCACACGATTCAAGTGCGCCGTATCGGCGATCTCCACCACAAAATCCAATTCCGCTTTTCGATCCTCGCGGGTGAGGATTTCCGCGCGGCTGATGTTGGCATGACATTCCGCGATGGCGGAGGACACATTCGCCAGCACCCCGGTTTTGTCTGCGGCAATCACCGCAATCTTGACCGGATGGTGGCCGGGAGTGGCGATGTCCCACTCGACTTCCACCAGCCTCGCCCGATCGTAATCCAGCGCCTCTAAGTTCGGACAATCGACAGCGTGAATCGTGAGCCCTCGCCCGCGGGTGATGTAGCCCAGAATCTTGTCGCCGGGGACGGGGTTGCAGCAGCGGGACAACTGCATCAACAAATCCCGCGCGCCCTTCACCTGAATCCCCTTACTGAGCCCCTTGTTGCCCGATACTTTCGCCGAACTCGCCGGCTCGTCAACGGAGGGACCGACAGGTGCATGCGCCGCCAGCTTCCCCACGATTTGGGCCGTCGACAGGTGTCCAAAGCCCACGGCGGCGATCAGCTCATCGATCGTCGCATATCCTTCCTGTTTCGCCGCATCAAGCAGTTGCCCCGACTTGAAGGCTTGCGCCGGAGCCAACCCATGGCGGCGGCACTCGGCCTCCAGCAACCGTCGGCCGATTTCGAGGCTCCGCGTCTGTTCTTCGACTTTAATCCAATGTTTGATTTTCGTCTTGGCGCGCGACGTCCGCACGAACTTGAGCCAGTCCTTGTGCGGAGTCTGGGTGGAAGAAGTCAGAATTTCGATGGTGTCGCCGCTCTCCACCTCATGCCGTAATGGCACGATCTTGCCGTTCACCTTGGCGCCCACGCAGTGATCGCCCACTTCGGTATGAATGGCATAAGCGAAATCGATCGGCGTCGCTCCCTTGGGCAACTCTTTGACCGTGCCTTTGGGGGTGAACACATAGACGACGTCGTGAAACAGCTCCAGTTTGACCGAATCCATGAATTGCCGGTTGTCCGGCAAATCCTTCTGCCACTCGACAAACTCTCTCAGCCAACCGAAGGCTTTGCTGTCTTTGTCATCAACCCGCCCTTGCTCCTTGTATTTCCAATGGGCCGCAATTCCATACTCGGCCACACGATGCATGTCTTCCGTGCGAATCTGGAACTCCACATGCTCGCCCTTCGGTCCGACGACGGTCGTATGGAGAGACTGATAGAGATTGGACTTGGGAATCGCAATGTAATCCTTGAACCGGCCGGGCAGCGGACGCCACAAGGAATGGATCACGCCGAGCATGGCGTAGCAATTCATTTTGGTATCGGTAATGATTCGCAGCGCTGTGAGATCGTAGACCTCTTCGAACGAAATCGACTGCTTGTTCATTTTCTGATACACACCGTACAGATGCTTCGGGCGGCCATAGACCGTTCCGACCAGCCCATTGTCGTCCAACGCCTTCTGCACAAGCGTCGTGACCTCCTGAATATACTGTTGCCGGTCCTCGTCCCGTTTCGCCACACTGATGCGCAGCGTTTCATAGACATCCGGCTTCAGATGTTTCAGGCAGAGATCTTCCAGCTCATTCTTGACCCAGCCGATTCCGATACGATTGGCCAGGGGGGCGTAAATCTCCAGCGTCTCCTGCGCGATTTCCTGCCGCTTCCGCTCGTCCAAGTGCTCCAGTGTGCGCATATTGTGCAACCGATCGGCGAGCTTGATGATCACGACACGGATATCGTCCGCCATCGAGAGCACCATCTTACGGAAATTCTCCGCCTGCTTTTCCTCCGAACTTCTGAAGGTAATTTTCCCAATCTTGGTGACGCCGTCGACCAAGTGGACCACTTCCTTCCCGAACTCCCGTTCGAGTTCTTCGGCGGTCGCCACCGTATCCTCCAAGGTATCGTGGAGCAACCCGGCCACGACCGCCGTGACGTCGGTTTTCAGCATCGTCAACACCCCGGCCACCGCCACCGGATGCTGCACATAGGGTTCTCCGGATCGCCGCCGCTGACCCTCGTGCGCCTTGGCGGAAAACTCATAGGCCTTGCGGATCATGCTGAGATCCGCGTCCGGCTGGTAACTCCGGAAACGCGTCATCAGTTGATCGATATCGGTGACTGTTTCGTACACCATAGGCCGTTACTCAGACGCCGCAGGGCGGATGTCGCGGATGCGCAACTGAATCCGATCGTATCCGTTCCAATGATTCATCTCAGGGGTAAACGCCACGTCCACAGGCGTTCTGATCGAGAGCCCCTGGGCTTCGAGCGATTTCATGCCAAAGCCAATCCCGTCGAAGGCGAGCGACCGCCCTTGGCGGAGCGTCATTTTGAGATGCTTCTCCCCCACCACACGCGCCTGCATGATCTCCAGCCGCCGCCCCGCGAACATCGGTTCCGGATTGCCGGCCCCGAACGGATGCAACGCGCCGATTTCCTGAAGCAGGCGATGGGTCACTTCTTCCAATCGCACTTCGGAATCGAGGTGCAAGGCGGACACAGACCGGGCCTGCTGGGCCCATTGGCTCGCGATCGCCGAAAAGCGCTCCGCGAATTCCGGCAATCGGTCTTCAGCAATCGTCACCCCTGCCGCACTGGGGTGCCCACCGAACGTCACGACGAGTTCACGACATGCGGCAATACTTTGATAGAGATCAAATCCGGGAACGGTGCGGGCCGAGCCCTTGCCAATTCCCTGCTCATTGACGGCAATCACGACGGCCGGACGGTGAAATCGTTCAACGAGACGCGCCGCAACGATCCCCACCACACCCAGATGCCAGTGTCGAGACGCAAGAACGATCGCACCCGGAAGCTTGTCCGCGTCTACCTGCGCCAAGGCCTCCCGCATGATCTCCGATTCGAGTCGCTGGCGGGCCCGATTCAACTGATCCAGCTCCTCAGCCAATTGCTTCGCCTCCGCATCAGAGTCCGTCGTGAGCAACTGGACCCCTTTGATCGCATGCTCCAGACGGCCTGCCGCATTCAGCCGGGGGGCCAGCTTGAAAGCGATCATTTCCGCTGTGCACACCGCCGTCACGCCGGACACCTGCTTCAAGGCTCTGATGCCGCACCGGGCTCCGCGCGTAATCTGCGCCAATCCTTCACGCACAAAAATACGGTTCTCATCCTTGAGCGGTACCACATCGGCAATGGTGGAGAGCGCGACGAGATCCAAGAGCGACTCCAACGGCAACTCCCCGGCCCCATACTTCGCCGCGTAGGCGCAGGCCACCTTGTATGCCAGACCGCCAGAACACAAACCGCGAAACGGATACTCAGCCCCCTGCCGATGGGGATTCATCACGGCCAGCGCCGGAGGCATCGTCTCGTCGGTTTGATGGTGGTCCGTGACGATGACCTCCACCCCAAGCTGATTGGCCAACGCAATCTCGCGGTGCGATGTCGTCCCACAATCCGACGTCACCAGCAACGCCACTCCCTCAGCCGCAAGCGTGCGGATCGCGCCTTCGTTAAGTCCATAGCCCTCACGAACACGATGCGGCACATAGGCGAAGGCATTGGCGCCAAGCCCCCGAAAAAACGAGAGGTAGATGCTGGTTGCCGACATGCCGTCCACATCATAATCGCCGTAAAAGCAGATGCGTTCCCGGTCGCTCAGCGCCCGATGAAGCCGAGTGACGGCTCGCTCCATGTCCGGAATCAAAAAAGGATCGTGCGGCGTGCCAGGGGTCATCCATGCGGCCGCCTGGTCGAGCGTGGTCACGCCACGCGCGAGCAGCAACGACGCCGTTGCGGATGAAATCGACAACGCTTGTGCGAAGGCTGCCTGTTGGACAGGGTCGATCTCTCGAAACACCCAGAGCCTAGAGCTCATCCTCGCCTCATCATGAGCTGAAACTGATGGGGAACCAGCGACTCGATTGGATTTCAGCGGATGGTAATGGCTCCCTTTCCCTTTGTCAAACCGGCCGCATACAACAGGACCGACTGATATCCCAGGAAAATCGGGCACAAACCTGCAGTTTCCACACTGGGAGGGAACGATGAACGAGAGGAGCACACGGAACAATGGAAGGGGAAGGGATAGGCGGGCGGCCCGCTATTCCCCTCCCTTTTGGACGTAGTTTTTTACGAACTCTTCGGCATTCTTTTCCAGCACATCGTCGATATCATCAACGAGCTTGTCGATATCTTCCTTGAGCTTCTTGCCGGCCTCGATGACTTTGGGATTTGCCTTAACGTCATCCTTGCCCTGGGGCTCGCGTTTTGGTTCCTGTTTGCGTTCTTGTTTTTCCATTCGAGCACCTCCCCCTGGATCAGGGACCGTGTTGTGGTTCACGCACCGCACAGCCGCACAGGCTCACCTTACTCCACGCCACCAAAACCCGTCAAGGCAAGGGGTAAAATGAAAAACGCCGTCCGGATCAATTCCGAACGGCGCTTCACGTGTCACAAACGGCGACCGCCGAGCGACACTATCAAACGATCAACGAGACGATCAAGAGCGCGACGATGTTGATGACCTTGATCATCGGATTCACCGCCGGTCCGGCCGTGTCTTTATACGGATCGCCGACCGTGTCACCGGTCACCGCGGCTTTGTGCGTGTCGGTCCCTTTCAACCCCTGTTCCTCGATGAACTTCTTCGCGTTGTCCCAAGCACCGCCGCCGCTCGTCATCGAAATCGCGACGAACAGGCCGGTGACGATGCTGCCGACCAACACACCACCGAGCGCCTGAGGCCCGAGGACCAGACCGACGACCACGGGCGAGACCACCGGAATCAGCCCAGGCACCATCATTTTTGCAATGGCCGCCTTGGTGACGATATCGACACAGGTACCATACTCCGGCTTCCCGGTCCCTTCCATGATGCCCTTGATCGTGCGGAACTGCCGCCGCACTTCTTCCACAATCAAACCACCCGCTTCACCGACCGCTCGCATACAAAGAGCGCCAAAGATAAACGGCAGCATGCCGCCCAAGAACAATCCGACCAGCACCTTGGGATTGGACAGGTCGAACGCCGCCAACGCAGGATTATGTGCCGCAACCTCACGGGAATATTCCGCGAACAGCACCACCGCCGCCAATCCAGCCGAGCCGATCGCATAGCCCTTCGTCACCGCTTTGGTCGTATTGCCGACCGCGTCGAGCGGATCGGTGATGTCGCGCACCCCTTTGCCTAAGTGCGACATTTCGGCAATACCACCGGCATTGTCGGTGATGGGGCCGAACGCGTCGATCGCCACCACGATGCCGGCCATCGAGAGCATCGACACCGCCGCCACAGCCACACCGTACAAGCCGCCAGACTCCGCCCCGCCGCAAACCCAAAAGCTGCCCAGAATCGCCGCCGCAATCACCACCACCGGCGCCGCCGTCGCCTGCATGCCGACAGCCAATCCCGCGATGATATTCGTCGCATGGCCGGTTTCACTGGCCTTCGAGATGTACTTCACCGGTTCGTAACTCTTTGAGGTGTAGTAGTCGGTAATGAACACCAGAGCCAAGGTCACAATCAATCCAATCAACGCCGCCGCGTAGTAGCTCATGCCGCTCACCCCGCCGACGCCGTCCATGATCTTCGACGTAATGGGAAAGAATGCCAGGGCTGCGATGCCGCCGGCCACGAACAAGCCCTTGTACAAGGCCGTCATGATCTCGCCACCCTCACTCACCTTCACGAACAAGATCCCGATA
>DASUMN010000070.1:0-19932 GCA_036277675.1 Nitrospira sp.
GCCGGCCACCAGATCGGCATTGATGTTGTACGTATTCCCCTCGCGATCCGTGCCGATCGGCGCGATGATGGGGATGTAGTGGTCTTCTTGAAGGTTGCGTAACAGGCCCGGGTCAACTTTCTCGATATCGCCCACCAAACCGAAGTCTCCCTCACCGTCCTCTCCATCCAAGTCGCGCTCCAGGCTTTCCGCCCAGGCCTTAGCCGTGAGCGGCTTGCTGAGAATCAAGCCCCCGTCCTTGCCGCTCAATCCGACCGCGCTACCTCCGTGCCGATTGATAAGGTCGGTGATTTCCATGTTGATTTGCCCGGCCAAGACCATTTCCACGATTTCCATCGTGGCTTCGTCGGTGATCCGGACACCGTGCCGGAACTTCGCTTCGATGCCGAGCCGATCCAGCATCTTGTCAATCTGGGGGCCCCCGCCGTGGATGATGACGGGATTGATCCCGACGTATTTCAACAACACCACATCCTGCGCGAACCGTTCTTTAAGTGAGGAGTCCGTCATCGCATGGCCGCCGTACTTCACCACGACGGTCTTTCCGCGGAAGGTTCGAATGTAGGGCAAGGCCTCGATTAGGACGTTGGCTTTCTTGATAAGTCGATTCATGCGTGCGCTCCCGACGAACAGCTGATGACTGGCAGTTCTTAGAGTATGTACCGGCTCAGATCCTGGTCCTTGACCACGTCTTTCAGGCGCTCACGAACATAGTCGGCGGTAATATTCACGATTTTGTCCGGCCACTCGGGCCCTTCAAATGAGATCTGTTCCAGCAGCCGTTCCATGATCGTGAAGAGACGGCGCGCCCCGATGTTCTCCGTCCGCTCATTGACCTGCACGGCAATGTCGGCGATGGCCTCCAATCCGTCCGGGGCAAACTGCACGGTGAGCCCCTCCGTCGCCAGCAAGGCCTGATACTGCCGAACCAGCGCCCCTTTCGGTTCCGTGAGGATACGCACAAAGTCTTCTTTCGACAAGGGGCTGAGTTCCACGCGGATCGGAAACCGCCCTTGCAGCTCTGGAATGAGATCGGAGGGCTTGGCGACGTGAAACGCTCCCGCCGCGATAAAGAGAATATGGTCCGTCAGCACCGCGCCATGCTTCGTGCTGACCGTACAGCCTTCGACGATGGGGAGCAGGTCCCGCTGCACGCCTTCCCGCGAGACATCCGGCCCCATGGTCCGTTCCCGCCCGGCGATCTTGTCGATTTCGTCGAGGAACACGATGCCGGTTTGCTCGACCTTGGTGATCGCTTCACGCACCACCTCATCCATGTCGATCAGCTTCTGCGCCTCTTCCTGCGTCAGGTGCTTCAACGCCTCCGGTACTTTCATCAGCCGCTTCTTCTTCTTGCCCTGAAACATTCCGCCCAACATGTCGCGGAGGTTTCCTTCCAGCTCGTCCATTCCGCCCATGTTGGAGATGACGCCGACCGGCATGCTGCGCTCCTTGACCTCCATTTCGACCGTCCGCTCGTCGAGCTTGCCGTCGCGTAGTTGGAGCCGCAGTTTCGACCTGGTGGCCTCGTAGGAATCATGGGCCGTCGTAGCGATCGCCTCACCCTGCCCCTCCATGAACCCAGGTCTAGGCGGGGGTTGGGGTAGCAACAGGTCCAGAAGACGTTCTTCCCCATGCTGCTCGGCCTTGTGCTGCACCGCTTCCAGACGGTGGGTTTTCACCATATTGATGGCCAGCTCGGTCAGGTCCCGGATGATGGATTCGACGTCGCGCCCGACATAACCGACTTCCGTGAACTTGGAGGCTTCGACCTTAATAAACGGAGCCTGAGCCAGCTTGGCCAACCGCCTGGCGATCTCCGTTTTCCCTACTCCCGTTGGTCCGATCATGATGATGTTCTTCGGCATGACTTCGTCCCGCAAGTCCGGCGAGAGCTGCTGCCGGCGCCACCGATTGCGGAGCGCGATGGCCACCATGCGCTTGGCGTCTTTTTGCCCGATGACGTAGCGGTTCAGCTCCTCCACGATCTGGCGCGGAGTGAGGCTGTTGAGATTCAACGAGTCGGTAGCACTGGTGTGGTGCGTCATGTCCGTTCGTATCCTTGGCTTATCTGTGCAATTCTTCGACGATGATCTGCTGGTTGGTATAGATATCGATGGCACCGGCGATCTTCATTGATTCGGCGACGACAGCCATCGCGTCCAGTTGTGAGTGCCCCAGCAGTGCCCTGGCCGCCGCCAATGCATAGGCCCCCCCTGAACCGATCGCCAGAATCCCGTCTTCCGGTTCAACCACGTCGCCGGTCCCTGAAATGATGAAGGACTGCTCCTGGCCCGCCACTGCAAGCAACGCTTCCAATCGGCGCAGGACACGGTCGGTTCGCCAATCTTTGGCAAGTTCCACCGCCGCTCTCGTCAGGTTGCCCCGGTGTTCTTCCAGTTTGCCTTCGAATTTCTCAAACAGCGTAAAGGCATCGGCCGTCGCCCCGGCAAATCCGGCGAGTACTTGATCATGATAAAGACGCCGAAGCTTCTTGGCATTGTGCTTCATCACCGTCGTGCCGACTGTGACTTGGCCGTCACAGCCCATGGCGACTCGTCCGGAGCGGCGAACGCACAAGATGGTCGTGGAGCGAATGGTCATGACTGCCTTGGATCCTTTCGTGTCACGGCGGCCCCAGCCGGGCGCGCCCGCGGATGCGCGCGATCATAGACCGCAACAAGCTGGTCCGCTGCCAAATGTGTATATTTCTGTGTCGTACTCAGTGACGCATGGCCGAGCATTTCCTGAATCGATCGGAGATCGGCACCTTCATCAAGGAGATGAGTTGCAAACGAATGGCGCAGCGCATGTGGACTGACCGCCCCACCGGCCAGGAGGCGGGAGTACTGCGCCACAATACGGGCCACGCTCCGCGTCGTGATTCGGCCCCCACGGTGGTTCAAGAACAGGGGTGCGGACAGCTGCTGGATCGCCTCGCACGCCTCGCGGACTTGTCGACGTGGGCTGAGCCGGCGAAGCGGGCTGGCTGCTGATGCCGCGAGCGACTGCCGATACCGTGTAATGGCGTCTATCGCCACGTGGCCGATCGGGACCACGCGTTCCTTCCGTCCTTTGCCGCGCAAATGAATCAGCCCTTCCGCCAGGCTGAGATCCCCCATATTGATCCCGACGGCTTCACTCACCCGTGCGCCGGTGGAATACAAGGTTTCGAGTAGAGCCCGGTCACGCAGGGCACGCGAGGACTGTCCGGCCGGAAAGTCCATCAAGGCACCGGCATCATCCTTCGTCAGCACACGGGGAAGCAGTTTCGGCAGCTTGGGACTCTTCAGGCCTTCGGCCGGATTGTTCTGCACCAAGCCTTCACGCACCAGAAACCGGTAGAAACTCCGAAGACAGGCCAGTTTCCTCGCGAGTGAGGCGGCTTTCTCACCCTTTCGGTCGAGCCAGTGCAGATAGGCTCGAATCTGTTCGGTTGTGACCTCGGCAGCCCGTAGCGATCCTGACCTATGACCGGCTGCATGAAGAAACGATGCCAGTTGTCGTAGATCCGATCGGTAATTCCGAACGGTTTCACCCGACGCATTCCGCTCGGCCTCAAGAAAATTCACGAAAGTCCGGATCTGGTCTTCCATGACTCAAAATCCTCAAGCGCCCGCTTGGCAATCAGCCGCCGCTTCGCCTCTTTGTCTCGTGGAGCAGTGGGCAAAGGTGGGAACAGGCCAAAATTGGTATTCATCGGCTGGAAATGACGGGGATCGGACAAGGCGACGTGGGTGACGAGGCAACCATGCGCTGTTGTAGGCGGAGGAGTGACCGGCGGTTCCCCCGTCAACAGCCGTGCCGCATTGATGCCCGCCAAGCCGCCCATCGCGGCGGATTCGGTATAGCCCTCCACGCCGACCAGTTGTCCGGCAAAAAACAATGTGGCGCGAGCCTTGAATTGCAAGGTGTTCGTGAGCAACTGGGGAGAGTTGATAAACGTGTTTCGGTGCAAGCTGCCGTAGCGCAGAAACTCCGCGCGCTCGAGACCCGGAATGAGCCGGAAGACTCGTTTCTGTTCAGGATAGGTCAGCTTCGTCTGAAACCCCACGAGGTTGTAGCAGGTGCGATGACTGTTTTCGGTTCTCAACTGAACCACAGCAGCCGGGCGCGATCCGGTGCGCGGATCTTCCAAGCCAACCGGTTTCAAGGGGCCGAACTGCATCGTTTGCCGCCCACGCTCCGCCATCACTTCAATCGGGATGCACGCCTCAAAATACGGCGTGCGTTCGAAATCCTTCGGCTGCACTTTCTCAGCCGCAACGAGGGCTTCATAGAAGATGTCATATTGTTCCTGCGTCATCGGGCAATTGAGATAATCGTCGTCGCCCTTGCCATAGCGTGACGCCCTGAAGGCGATCGTCAGGTCGATCGAGTCCGCGTCGATGATCGGCGAGATGGCGTCATAGAAATAGAGATGCTGCGATTGCGTCGCGGCGCGAATGGCCTGCGAGAGTGTATCGGACGTTAGCGGCCCGGTCGCCACGATACACACACAGTCGGTCGGAATGTCGGCGATTTCCTCATGAAGGATTCTGATGTTGGGATGGCCCTCCAACGCCTGGGTTACTTGTCGCGAGAACTGCTCCCGATCGACCGCCAGTGCCGATCCAGCCGGAACCCGCGCACGTTCGGCTGACGCGATGATCAGAGAATTCAGCCGGCGCATTTCTTCTTTGAGAATACCGGGGGCGTTCTGCGGATCGACGGAACCCAGCGAATTCGAGCAAACTAACTCGGCCAAGCCGCCGGTTTTGTGCGCCTTGGTCATTTCCTTCGGACGCATCTCGTACAGGGTGACTCTGACACCACGATTCGCCGCCTGCCAGGCCGCTTCGGATCCAGCCAAACCGCCGCCCACGATGACAAGGTCATCTCTCATGCAACCGGCACTCCTTTCGAGGAATGGGCTCATTCTAGAAACCGTGTTTTAGGGAAGTCAAGGCAGTGACTCAGCCGAAACGCCATGGATAGGGGAAGACCGCCGAGATTGAACCCTGCCGAAAGCCCATGCTAGACTCCGGCACATCGGGCGATTAGCTCAGTGGTAGAGCGCTTCCTTCACACGGAAGAGGCCACAGGTTCGATACCTGTATCGCCCACCATCCTAATCTTCCTTCAGAATTCAGCCCTCACAGCGCTCGCAAGGCAGCGATTTTTCTGGATGAGACAAATCCTCCGGAATCCTGGACAGACCAGGGGTTGTCGGCTACACTTCCTCTAGATTTTGCGAAACCTCAACCGACCATCGACCATTCGGCATTGGACTGAAACAAGCGAGGTAATATGATGACAGCACCGTCGTGGGCTCTTGGTATCGCGATGCTAGCTATGGTTGCCTCAGGTTGTGCCGCAACGGCTCAACAAGCTGCGGGTGACAAGGAGTATACGCCCCCAACGAGTATCTACAACATTCTCGATAGCACCGCATTGGTCTACTCAGACCCAGCCGCCGGATCAGCCGTCAATGACCATCCGCTTCGCTGGCTTGGATTCCTCTCGCACCCGTTGGGCCACGCCGCCGATTATGGCATCAATCGTCCGGCTTATAAACTTGGTGGCAGCATTCCCTATCTCTTCGGCTACACAACTGAAGACAATATGCTGGACTCGCAACGCCGCTAGGTTACGCACTTCTATCTGCAGCGGGGGGCCTGCGCCTTTCCAAGACGCAGGCCCCTCTTTTTCCCATTCGCCTCGTTCCTCTAAATCATGTATGGTTTGGACCGGCCTTTTATTCCAGGAAGAGTCTTCATGGGAGTCGCTGACCATCGTAGGGTTCTCATTGGGTTCATGCTCGCAATCGGCGTCATAAGCGGATGCGGCCAGAAGGCTGATTCCGTTCGTCCCAATCTTCCTCCTTCTGCAAGCGATCTCGTCTTGCTCAAATCAGCCACACTCTGTGAGCACAAAGCGGACTTCATCAAGAAGCAGGCTCCCGCCACCTACCAGACTCGCGCCTGGGGAAGCGGACAGGAAATCCTGGTGTCTCAGGCCAAGAGGATCTCTCATGGAGAAGAGTCTTACTTTTTCGATGAAGATGGACTTCTCATCGGAGCGCTTTTCATTTTTCCCAGAGGGTTAAGCCTTGATCCCTACCCTGTACTTCGCGACACCCTCTCTCGGTTGAAACCATCGTTGGAGTTTTATCTGAATATCTCTCAACTGGAAACGAACGCGAACATGGATGCCAGCGCACTCTACGAGACCGGAGATGAGAAGACCACCACACAATACTTAGTGACTGGCTCACCCAAACACCCGATCCTCCTTCAAGCCTCATTCACCATTGACCCGTATGTGCGGCTGTTCTCTCCGTATCGCAAAGAGTTTCTCGATCGGCTCAGAAGCTCGAGTACTGGGAAAAACGGACCGAAAATCGAGAGTCAAGGGAGTGAGGACAAGGAACCATTCACATCGCTGCAGCAATTCGCCCGGGGGCAAACCGCCCAGCTGGCTTACTGCGGCAACAAGAATTATGACGCCGCGGCTGATGCCTATCAAAGAGCCATCGCCAGCGGGTTTACAAACAAAGTGTGGCTGGCTGAGGCCCATCACAAATTGGGTCTTTCGTGGGCAGCCAAGGGACAATTTGAGAACGCGAAAACCGAGATGCTGCAATCCCTCTCGATCAGACCCAACATTCCTGAAGTCCTCAATAACGTCGGCACCGTTCACCTCAAACTCGGCGATAAAGCCGCCGCCGTAGGAGTATTTGAACGGGCCGTCAAGCTGCGCCCCAACTATGCCGTGGCCCGCTATAATCTGGCGGAAGTCTCGGAACAGACCAATCCCAAACGCGCATTGGCGGAATATGAAACGTACTTGGCCCTGGTGGAAGGCAACCCCGAGGAAGACGCGCGCGCGGCCCAGGCACGCGAACGGATCAAGCTACTGAAACAGTAACATGTGAGACGAAAACGCACTTAGCGGCGGGCGTGCTCTTCTTCTTCTTGGGCCGTTTTACACTCGATGCAGAGGGTCGTGACCGGGCGAGCTTTGAGCCGCTTGTAGGGAATCTCCCCTCCACAGGTCTCACAGATCCCGTACGTTGCGGCATTCATCCGATCCAGCGCCTCATCGATCTTCTTGAGCAGTTTCCGCTCGCGATCCCGAATCCGCATGGAAAAATTTTGGTCCACCTCCGCCGACGCTTGATCGCTGACATCGGGAAACGCTTCGTGACCGGGCCGGTTCGTGAGCACTTCGCCCGCTTCGTCAAGGATGGCCGCGCGTTGGCGCTCGAGATCTCGGCGGATGTCCGGATATTTCGCCGGCGCGGCACCGGATTTCTTCTTCTTGCCGCCGGAGCGCGTGATGGCTGAGCGCGATGAGGGTTTTGCAGGAACACGTTTGGCGGTGGAACGAGCTTTCATAGCCCACCCTTCCGTTGTTGAATGTACGGTAAAAATATAGCAGGCTGATTGAGAAAGGGTCAACGGGCTGGGAACCGTCTGGCCTACAAATCCCGCCGTCCCTCAATGGATTTAAGCAGCGTCACTTCGTCCGCATACTCGATGTCCATTCCGACGGGAATCCCATAGGCGATGCGAGAGACTCGCACGCCGAAGGGTTTGAGAAGCCTGGTGAGATAGATCGCGGTCGCTTCGCCTTCGATAGTGGGGTTGGTCGCAAGAATGACTTCGTCCACACCGCCCAGTTTCACGCGATCGACGAGTTCCTCCGCTCGAATGTCTCCAGGTCCGACGCCATCGAGCGGGGAAAGCGCGCCCAACAAGACATGGTAGAGCCCACGATACGCACCGGCCCGTTCCACGGCATAGAGCGTACTCGGTTCTTCAACGACGAGGATCTTCGCGCGGTCTCGCTTCGGATCGAGACAAAACTCGCACAAGTCTCCCTCGGCGATATTGCGGCATTGCCGGCAAAACGCCAGCCCATCCTTCATCGCTCTAATCGCATCGGCGAGACGCAGCGCGTCCTCTCGTTCGGCCTTCAGCAGATGAAAGGCCAACCGCTGCGCACTCTTTTGACCGACTCCGGGAAGGCGAACCAATTCCTTGATCAGCCTCGCCAGCAATCCCTGTTGATCGACCGCCATCGTTAAAAGAGGCCCGGGATTTTCATCCCGCCGGTCAAGGCTTTCATCTCGCTTTCCATCAGTTCCTTGGCTTTTCTCAGTGCCTCATTGGTCGCCGCGACGACCAGATCCTGGAGCATGTCGACATCGCCGCTTTTGACGACCTCCGGATCGATCACCACACTGACGATTTGCATGGCGCCGTTCGCCGTGACCGTGACGATCCCACCACCGGATGTCCCGGTCGCGGTCTTGGACGCCGCTTGCTCTTGAATCCGGGCCATCTGTTCTTGCATGGCCTGGGCCTGTTTGAGGATGTTGTTCATATTGCCGAAGGGATTTTTCATTCGGTTGCCTCCTTCTGAGCTACGCGACGAACCTCAGCCAACTCCGCGCCGAAGATCTCGAGCGCGTGTTTCACCGTGGGATTCGCCCGCGCTTGCTGGAACAATACCAACCGCTGGTCCTGTTCTTTGGCTGCCCGCACTTGGGCCATGGTCGGACCCGGTGGATCCATTTCAGACAGTTCGACGATACGAACACGAACCGGCTGACCCGATTCTTCCTGACAGATTTTCGCCAAGGCAAGCAGATGCTCTTCCTTCTCCAGCCTCGCTCGGGCCAAGGTGGCCTGTTTGGCGAACCCAATGGTCACAAGATTGCCCTCCATTCCTATAAACCTGCCGGCTTCCAGGAACGGGGCAATATTGGGAAGGGCGGCGGCCACTTGGTCTTGAACCGCCTCCCAATTCAAGGTCGGCCGCCGATCCGGCGGCTGGGGCGTCGCAGGAATGGGAATAGCTGGAGTAGCCATGGTCTCTTTGGCACCGGAAGGATCGGATGGTTGGATCGGAGCCGATTGCCCCTCAGATTTCGATCGAGACGAGACGGCGGATCGGGAACCAGCGGAAGGACTCCGATCCGGCGGCGGCGGAACAGCAGCCGAGGCAGTGGTGGAAGAGCCGGCTGTTTCGGCCTTGATCGGTGAAGTAGGGGTAGAGGATTTCGGATTCGAAGGAGCCGACATCGGCTGAAGAGGCCGGGCCGGGCTGCTTTCCCGTTGACGCACGAGCCGTGTCGCCCGAATCGCCGCGGTTTCCATGACGAAGCGCGGATGGGCGCTGAAACGCAGCGAGTCTTCGGCCTGCGTGAAGATGCCCATTAATTCCTGAAGCTGTTCCGGCGTCAGCGTCGTGGCATCCGTCGCCAGTTGCGTCAGATCTTCTTCGGAGGATTCGATCAGCGTGCGCAACTCAGCCGGGGGAACCACGGCCGCCACCAGGAGATTTCGGATGCGCTCGACGAGCTCGGCGCAGAACGCCCGCACGTCGTGCCCTTGATCCGTCACGTTCGCCAGGATCGTGAGCGCCGCGGGACTGTTTTGGGCCATCACGGCCTGGATGAGCCCCTGTACCAGTTCTTGCGGCACGGCGCCAAGCAGCACTTCAAGATCCGGATGACTGATCGTCTTGCCACTGAAAGCCACAACCTGATCGAGCAGACTCAACGCATCCCGCATACTGCCTTCGCTGGCTCGAGCCAGCGCAAGGAAGCTCCGCTCCTCTATCACGAGATGATCCTGCGACGCCACATGGCGGAGCCGCTCAACGATCTCAGTCCGTGCAATCCGGCGGAAGTTGTAATGCTGGCACCGTGACAAAATCGTCGCCGGAATCTTGTGGATTTCCGTCGTCGCGAAAATGAAGACGACGTGGTCAGGCGGTTCTTCGAGCGTCTTCAGCAAGGCGTTGAACGCCGAGTTCGACAGCATGTGCACTTCGTCGATGATGTAGACGCGATAGTGGCCGCGAAACGGTGTGAACTTGATGTTCTCACGGATTTCGCGCACATCGTCCACGCTGGTGTTGGAGGCGCCGTCGATTTCCACAACGTCGACGGCATTGCCCTGAGAGATTTCCTGGCAATTGGCACAGACGTTACAGGGCCGCCCTGTAGGCCCCTGTTCGCAGTTCAGAGCCTTGGCGAGAATGCGCGCGACCGTCGTTTTTCCGACCCCGCGAGTACCGGAAAACAAGTAGGCGTGGGCAATGCGCTTCGTTGACACCGCATTCATCAGGGTCTGCACGACATGCGGCTGACCGATCACATCATCAAACGTGCCGGGGCGGTATTTACGGGCGGAGACTTGATAATCCATGGTGTGTTGCTCGTTCCGCGTGGCGCGGCTGTCGTTCGTAACCTCAGCGCTTCACGGACGTTTCACGAGATATGCCCTCGGAGAAGCGGGGCCAGGTGATCCTGCGGCACACAGAACTGACCGTTTACCGTTGCTTCCTTCCGGACCTGGCGGGGTTCACAGGGTTCTGTCGCACAGGGCCCAGCCCCTTTCCACATACTGACATTTATCCAAGGCTCAAAACACTTGCGGTGCTTATCCGCCCGCGACCAGTCCGATACAGCGTAAAAAAGCGGGCGGGTCACACGAAGTGTGGTATGGCGGATCCGCCATATTGCATCATCATAAAAAAATGGCGGGATCTCGCCACCTTTTGCTACAGAAAATGGTGGCGGAGAGGGTGGGATTCGAACCCACGGTCGAGTTGCCCCGACGCATGCTTTCCAAGCATGTCGATTCGTCCACTCTCGCACCTCTCCGCGCCTAGGGCCCTCAAAGAGGCGGCATCTTAACATGTGCCCTGGTGACCGGCAAGGTGAACAGGAGCGATGTATCGAAGAATCCAGCCGATTCTACAAGTAATGGGGACCATTGGATCATACCCCACTTCCTCGATCGTATGGGTTGACACTTGGATACATCCAACGGTACAACCGCAGTACAACATCGCGTGGGTTTCCGGTTCGAGATGCTGCGGAGAAACTCTGCAGTGATGCTCACTTGTGCGAGAGTGGCGGAACTGGCAGACGCGCGAGACTTAGGATCTCGTGGGTAACCGTGGGGGTTCAAGTCCCCCCTCTCGCACCACGACTCAAGATGCTGTGGCCAGGCCGCCTGGCTTCTAAAAGAAGGACGACGGTTTAGATGACGATGAAGATGGAGATGACAGAATTGGGCCCCATGAAACGGGCGCTGAAAATCGAAGTACCCGCTGATGAAGTGACACAGCGATTTTCGAAAGCTTATGTTGAATTAAATCGACAGGTTCGGATCCCAGGATTTCGCCCCGGCAAGGCCCCACTGGCCATTTTGGAAAAGCGCTATGCCAAAGCCGTGGAAGAGGACGTGATCCGAAGTCTCGTCCCGGATTATTATGAACAGGCCGTGAAGCAGGCGGGGATCAGCCCCGTCGTCGTGGACATTCCGCCCCTTGACCGAGTCAAGATCAAGAGAGATGAGCCCTTTACCTTCACAGCAACCGTTGAAATTAAGCCGACGATCGAGCTGCGCGATTATAAGGCGCCCAACCCCATCTCGCTCAAACAGGACAAGCGAACGGTGTCCGAGGAACAGATTGACCGCGCGTTGGATGTCTTACGCGAGCAGCATGCCCGATTGGACGCGGCTCCTGCCGGAACCGCCCTCGCCGAAAACGATTTTGCCGTCGTGTCTTTGGAAGGATTCTTAGACCAGACGCCGCTCGAAGGCACGAAGAAAGAAGGCCATCTCCATAGAGTCGGATCGAAAACCGCCTTGTTGGGAATAGACATCGATGCACACTTGACCGGCAAGAAAGAAGGGGACCTCGTTGAGATCGCCCAACCCTATCCACCCGGCCATCCCGACTCTCGAGTCGCCGGTAAAACCGTCCAGTTCCGTCTGAGCATCACCGCGGTCAAGCAGAAAACACTCCCCGCACTTGACGACGAATTTGCCAAAGACTGCGGAGCCTACGCCTCGCTCCAGGAATTGAAAGACAAGCTTCACGGGCAGATGGAACAGGCCCTCAAACGAGACGTCGAAGAATCCTACAAAGACACCATTCTTTCGCGCCTGGCCGACACCTATCATTTCGACCTTCCTGAAACGCTGGTAGAACAAGAACTTGAAACCATCGTCCGGCAAAAACTCCAAGAGCGGCAGCGAGGTCAGGGCCTCGATCCGTCTTCCCCCGCCGCCGGAGAAGCCATCGCTCAGATTCGGGAAGAGCATCGAGGCGCGGCGAGCCGCCGTGTGAAAGTGGGACTGATTCTCGAAGCGGTCGCGGAAAAGGAAGGCCTGTCCGTCAGTCAAGAAGACTTGAACCTTGAAGTGGAGAAACTGGCCTCGGAGCTCCGCATGCCGGTGACAGATCTCGTGAAAATGATCCAGGCGGGCGGCCAGGAGTCCATCGAAAAATTGCGCACGAAAATCTTGGCAGACAAGGCACTGGATTTCGTCTACCGCCACGCAGTGATCCAGGGATAGAAGCGATACGGTGTCGGCGCATCCACGTTGGGTGTAGGAGGAATGCCGCCGAGGAAAGGATTTGACGGTATGTTGGTCCCAATCGTAGTCGAGCAAACCAATCGAGGCGAACGCGCCTATGACATCTATTCGCGGCTCCTTAAGGACCGCATCATATTCCTCGGAGCCCCGATCGATGACGTGTTTGCCAACCTCGTCATCGCGCAATTGCTGTTTCTCGAAGCGGAAGACCCTGAAAAGGATATCAACCTCTACGTCAATTCTCCCGGAGGCAGCGTCACGGCCGGATTAGGCATCTACGACACGATGCAGTACGTGAAACCGCCCATCAACACCATTTGCCTCGGCCAGGCCGCCAGCATGGGGGCCCTGCTGCTGACCGCTGGCACGAAAGGTAAACGGTTTGCGCTACCCAACGCACGAGTGATGATTCACCAGCCGTTGGGGGGCTTCCAGGGACAGGCCACGGAGATCGACATTCACGCCAAGGAAATCCTGAAAATCCGCGATCGATTGAACGAGATCATGGCGAAACATACCGGGCAGCCTATCGAGAAAATCGCCCACGATACCGAACGGGATTATTTCATGTCCGGAGAGGAAGCCAAGCGATACGGGCTCATTGACGAAGTCATCACGCGTCCGCCGAAAACCATCAAGGCAGCGGAACCCGGCGACATGGGCAGAGACGGAGCCAAGACCAAGTAACAGGGGGGAACATGGCCAAGCAGGAAAAGATGGACCGACACTTGCGGTGCTCATTTTGCGGAAAAAGCCGCGACGAAGTCCGAAAACTGATTGCCGGGCCGACCGTCTACATCTGCGACGAATGTGTGAACCTCTGCAACGACATCATTGCCGAAGATTGGGAAGAGGCGAAAGAAGAGATCTCCTCCAAGCTCAAGAAGCCGGCTGAAATCAAACATCATCTTGATCAATACGTCGTGGGGCAGGAGCGTGCCAAACGGATCCTGTCCGTCGCCGTCCACAACCACTATAAGCGCATTTCGTCCAAGGAGAAGGAAGTCGACGACATTGAGCTCCAGAAGGGCAACATCCTCATGGTGGGCCCGACCGGCACGGGGAAAACCCTCCTGGCTCAAACCTTGGCGAAGTATTTGGACGTGCCGTTCACGCTCGCCGATGCGACGACGCTTACGGAAGCCGGGTACGTGGGCGAAGATGTGGAAAATATCATCCTGAAACTCTTGCAGGCGGCCGACTATGATGTGGCGCGGGCTGAGCGCGGCATCGTGTATATCGATGAAATCGACAAGATCAGCCGCAAAAGCGACAGCCCGTCGATTACGCGCGATGTGTCCGGCGAAGGTGTCCAGCAAGCGCTGCTCAAGCTCATCGAAGGCACCGTCGCCAATGTTCCTCCTCAAGGAGGGCGAAAGCATCCCCACCAGGAATTCATCCAGGTCAATACCGGCAACATCCTGTTCATTTGCGGCGGAGCGTTCGTCGGTCTCGAACAAATCATCGAGCAGCGCCTCAATCGAAAGGCGATGGGATTCGGAGCGGAGATTCGCGCTCGGCACGAAGTCAAGTTGGGCGATCTGCTCGCCAAGGTGCAGCCCGAAGACTTCCTGAAATACGGGTTGATCCCGGAATTCGTCGGGCGATTGCCGGTCGTGGCCACACTGGAGGAATTGGATGAACGGGCGCTGATCCGTATCCTGACCGAACCGCGTAACGCCCTCTCAAAGCAATATGAGAAACTGCTGTCATTCGAAAAGGTCAAACTGAGATTTACCGAAGGCGCGTTGGGAGCTGTGGCGCGAAAGGCCTACGCACAGAAGACCGGTGCCCGCGGACTTCGAGCGATCTTGGAAGAAGTCATGTTGGACGTGATGTACGACGCGCCGTCACAGAAACAGATCAAAGAAGTGGTAATCACCGAAGACGCCATTATGGGGAAAAACCCGCCGATCCGTATTTTCGAACAAGACATAGAAGCTAAGAGCGCATAATCTAACAGGAAATCGCGGGCTACTTCGTACGGGTAGCCCGCTGACCATCGCCCTGTTTTCGATCCTCCCATCGTTTGTCCCTTCCATCCAGCCGGTTCCCGCATCAGATCCCGCTTCATTCTTGCAAAACTCTCGACTTTGCTCGACAACCGGGAATGCTGCGCTATACTTGCCACGTGCAACTCCGCTGAGGGCAAAGGGAGGACCTGTGAAATACCCCGTGGCATCCAGCCTTCGTCATCGAGGCAAAGCGCTTGAGCTGGACTCAGCTCATGAAGTCGTCACCCTCCTGGGAATCAACGGAGAACCGATCGGCAGTTTGTCGTGGGACTTCGTGATCGACCAGATCATGGCCTATCGAAAGCTGCCCGTTCAAAAGGAAGTCCGGGCGGAGCCGCGCATCCCGCTGACGTTTCGGGTGCGCTACAACATGCCGGAAGGACAACGATTCGAAGGGCGAGCCGGCGGCATCGGCGGCGGCGGATTATTCATCGAGAGTCAAGCCCCTCTGCCGATCGGCACCAAACTCTCCATGGAGTTCTCGCTTCCAGAAAATCCAGGAGAATGGCTTCAGGCCAAGGGAGTGGTGGCGTGGGCCTGCCCGAAAGCCGACCACTACACCTTCAATCCTGGAATGGGCGTCCGATTTACAGAGGTGGCGCCGGAGATCCGCGACCGGATTCTCGCGTTGGTCAAATCGGCTCCGGATCAGAACAAGGCCGCGTAGGTTTTCGTTGATCGGCAACGCACATTGAACACGGACATGAAATTTCCGGTCACCTCGACAGCTATCCACCAAGGCAAAACCCTGATCATCGATCCTGACCGCGAAACGATCGATGTGCTCGATGCGTCCGGCCAATTGCTCGGCGATGTGCCTTGGGGAACGGTGATCGAACAGGTCCTGGACGGCGAGAGCGAGTCCAGATTCGCCCATTGCCGTGCCTACCCTCGCGCCCCGCTGGCAGTCAAAGTGCAGTGTACGGCACCCGATGGCACCACATTCGAGGGCCTCACCGGCGGCATCGGCGGCGGCGGGTTCTTTATCGAGAGCAGTTCCCCGCTGAAGTCAGGAACGGAATTGTTGCTCGAATTTTCTCTGCCTGATCGGCCCTATGAACGACTAAGCGCCAAGGCCAAAGTCGCCTGGGTGCGCAGCAAACCGGAGCGCTATCTCCTGTTTCCCGGCATGGGTGTTCAGTTTGTGGATATCGACAAACAGACGCAAGACCTCCTCGTGAACTTGGTCGAGGCACTGAACCGAAGTCGAACCCATTCCTGAGCTTCCCGCATCTCTCCCCCACGCACAGTCTCGAACTCGCCGGCGTGCCTCATGCGGACTGCTGAGGGTCTACCTGAACGTCTGGCCTTTCCGTTGCGGCCTCAAGAGACTGTTGGATTTCCTTTTGCGCCGCATCCACTTCAGCCTGGATTGTCCGCATCTGCGGATCGACCGTATTACGAACATCGGCCACAGCTTGCCGGAACGTCCGCAGCATGTCGCCCATGCCTTCTCCCAGACTCTGCATGTCCTCGGGAGATACGCCTGGCGCAGCCTGCGCCGCGTTGGCTTTCATGGCCGCCTGTTGCGCCTGCACCCTAGCCACCGCGTCCTTATTCACAATAGCCGAGGGGCGTTTTGCCGCCGGTTTCTGCTGAACGCCAGGCGGCAACGGTGGGTACTGGCCACGGGCCATTGGAGCGGGAGCTGCCGCACGCTCTTCCATGGACACCACAGGTTGAGCCGGCACCGGCGCAGCGACCTGCGCTCCTCGATTCGGATTAGTGGCCGCTTGGGCCGATTGAGGCCCCCCACTATAAAGCAACGAGGCGGTTGTGCCGGGCGTCATTTCAGGACCAGGCACATAGGGAACGTTGGGTTTGGCACTCGTGGGTGTCGGACCGCCAGCTGGCGCCTGAGTCGTGGCCACAGCGACTGGCTGAGCCTGAACTGGTTGGGGCTCTGCATCCGGTTGAACCTGTGTCGCGGCCGGAGGGACGTCGTGGACTTCTTTCTTGAAGCTTCTGAGCGCCTTGCCGACGCCTTCCCCAACCTGTGGTAAACGGCCCGCGCCGAAAATGATCAGGATGATGGCGAGGATAAGAATGAGCTCAGAAAATCCCAAGGTGCCGAACATGGTGACTCCGCTCGCCCGAAGATCGTTTCAGAATACCCGCAGCTGACAGGATTGAGTGAATCTAGCCGCCTCTTTGCGAATGTGTCAAGAAAGGGCTCCGCGGAAGACCTTGAGCCGGGGCAGAATCAGAGAAGCGGGATGACCTCGGTTTGGAGCGGTTCGCCGTAGACCATTGCCTCTCGATCGGACACGTAGACGTCCAGCTCACTCCGGATGCCGAATTCCCCAGGAAGATAGATGCCCGGTTCAATAGAGAAACAGGTCCGCGGCATGAGCCGGCGTCCGTCCTGAGTCTCCAAGTTGTCGATGTTGGCCCCATTGCCATGCACTTCTTCACCGATGGAATGGCCGGTCCGATGCAGGAAGAAGTCGCCGTACCCGGCGTCCTGAATCACAGTGCGGCAGACATGATCGACTTCCCATCCAAAGGGAAATTGGCCCGACGCAACCCGTTCCCGGACAAAGGCCAGCGCCGCATCACGCCCTCGACGGACGTGGTCGAAAATCATGCGCTGTTTGGCAGGCACCCGCGCTCCCGTGTACCCCGTCCAGGTAATGTCGCCATACACGGAGCCTGGCGTAGTCCGTTTTGCCCAGAGATCGATCAGTACGAGGTTCTCGCGAGTAATCGGTGCCGAACCGGACTCGGCCGGTCCATAATGAGGATCGGCACTATGGGCATCGATCGCGGCGATCGGCGCGCTGGACGTCGTCATGCCGGCATCGTGAATGCGCGAGAGAATGAACTGCTGCAGCCCATACTCGGTCAACTCACGTCCCTTCGTAATCGCCGACGCCACATGCGCAAACGCGTCATCCACAATGCTACGGAGCGCCACGACGGCGTACCGGTGAGAGTCCAGCTGTTCGTCAGTCCAGACCGCTTCAAACCGCTGAACAAGATCGGCCGACGTCACGACGTCGAGACCAAAGCTGCGGATCAAATCGACCGTTCCCGCATCGACCCGCGACACATAGGGGACGGCATTGAGAGGGGAGTACTGCATGGCGATTCGCCGGCGGCCTCGCAGGAGTAACGCGAGGAGTGCCTGTTGTTGCTCCCACCCGACATAGGGTTGCGCAGAGCCCGGTAATTCGTCCAGGACGTGCGGCTCGATTCGGTGCACCAGTTTGACCGGCTCGCCCGTAGCTGGAATCCAATAGTACCAACGCCGCGTGACATGCCGCGAAGGATCGAGCAGCAGAACCCGATAGGCCAAGGGATCGCTGCCCCGGAAATCATAGAAGAGCCAGCCATCGAGTCCGGTGCCCTCTCGAAGCGCCTCCTGGATCTCCGCAACCCGCGCGTGATGCACCATAGTGTTCATCGTACGCGCATCTTATCGTCGGGCGAGAAGAGCGTCAATCAAACCGCCGGCATGTCATGGTACAATGGCGCGCTATGACGTCTGAGCGGGCTCCAGAACTGTCGTCGTACCGTGTCACCTTGTTTTTCGGTCCGGAGCCCGTGGAGGAGGAACCGGGTGTCCTCGCCTGTGTGTTTAACGTCAAGAAGCGGAGCTGGAAAGCGGGCATCCAAGTGTCCGTCAAGATCGCCCAAACGCACTTGGCGCGGCTAGGCCAAGAGGTTCGCCTCACCGATCGAATTGCAGAGGCCCTGACGCCGCTGGGAGCGGAGGAGCGTGGGACGCTTCGCGCTCGTGCGGACGACCTGTTTGCCCAAGCCGTGACATGGTGCAAGCTGGATCTCTGTCTAGCTGCCGGCCTTGCACAAGAAAATCAGCGCATCCCAGCCGATGATCTGGTACAGGAGCTGAACCAGTCCATCGCCGTCCGCACAGAGTATGTCATCACTTACGTCCTGACAGAACTGGATCTCGTCCATGAGCGCCAATCGCCTGCTCCATTCTAGTAGCATGACACGGCAGAGGGCTTGCTTTCGTTGCAGAATTGTTATATCAACCGACTGACATCACACAGCCTCGATCCATCGTCTGGATTGTGGCGTTGAAGAGGAAGGAGACGCCGGATTATGAAGCAACAAAGACTTTCTCATAGGCTCAGGACCGTGGCATTCATCGTGGTACTGACGTTTTGCTCGATGGTGGCTCCGGCATGGAGCCAGTCGTCGTCCACCGATCGGCAACAAGGAACGCCTGCCGGTGTCGGCATGCAAGTGGCGTCTGTCGCCAGCACCATTCTCTATTTCCCGTGTAAGGCAGTCTATGCTCTCGGCGGAGGAATCGTAGGCGGCCTCGCCTACCTGCTTTCTGGAGGCAGTGAACAAACTGCCAAGAGTATTTGGATCCCCAGCATGTACGGAACCTACTTCATCTCACCAGAACACCTCACTGGCGAGCGCCCCGTGCGGTTTGTCGGAGTCGCCGCCGATGATGACGGAGGAACCTCCGCACCAGCGTCTATGGACCAATCGGGATCTCAACCAGTCCAGTGATATGAACCCTGTCATTGGCGTGACACCGGACTTCAACGCCGGTGACAGGCAGGACATGGGGGGGAGGGAGCCGACCTATTTCTTGAGGGCCCGCTACATCCGGGCCATCGAAGAACTCGGCGGCATCCCCCTGATCCTTCCACTCGTGTCCTCGCCGTCCGCCAGACGGCGGCTCCTCGACGGTGTGGACGGACTGCTGCTGACCGGCAGCGGACCCGATCTCCCTCCCCGGTTGTATGGAGAACGGCAACGCTACAAATTCCCCCTCGTCAGCGAGCGCCGGTCCAACTTTGAGCTGGAACTGGTCCACCAGGCCAGAACCCGCGATCTCCCGCTCTTGGGGATTTGCGGAGGCATGCAGACGGTCAACGTCGCCTGCGGTGGCAGTCTGTTTCAAGACATTCCGTCTCAGGTTCAACAGGCCTTAAACCACCGCCAAGCAACGAAAGCGGTGCAGGTCTCGCATCCGGTGTCGGTCGCGCCGAAGAGCCTGCTCCGGAAAATTGTCGACCGGGCGACGCTGATGGTCAACAGCTCGCATCATCAGTCCGTCAAGACCGTTGCGCCGTCGTTAGTCGCCAGCGCCGTCGCACCGGACGGGATCGTTGAAGCCGTCGAATCACCCACCCACCGATTTCTGCTGGCGATTCAATGGCACCCGGAATTCCTCTTTGAGCGCCACACGGCTCACCGGCGGCTGTTCGAGGCCCTACTGCGCGCCGCACGGCGGACCCACGCATGATTGACGCCGGCGGCCGCCGTCCAACGCGCGCTCGGTACCGCCGTACTCATTCCGATCCACCTGCTATACTTGACTCCGTATCGAACTGTAGCCCGGTGATCTCACCGCGCGCCACTCAGGGACGTTCGTGATCAATCGTCTCTTTCGAACGAAATCCATCAGCCAGATTCTGGCCGACGCGGACCACCCGGAACATCGCCTTAAGAAAACCCTGACGGTGTGGGATCTGACGGCCCTGGGGATCGGCGCGATCATCGGGACCGGTATCTTCGTGCTGGTCGGCACCGCCATC
>DASUMN010000071.1:0-29015 GCA_036277675.1 Nitrospira sp.
AACGGCGCGCCGGTGGGGATGTTCAGTTCCAACACCTGCTCCTTCGTCAGCTGTTCCAACTGCATCGCCAGCGCTCGCAGGCTGTTGCCATGGGCGGCAATCAGAATCGTCTCGCCCTTGAGCAGATACGGCTTGATCGCATTCTCATAATAGGGCAACACCCGGTCGGCTGTGTCTTTCAAGCTTTCCCCGCCTGGCGGCTTCACGTCGTAGCTGCGCCTCCAGATCTTGACCTGAGCATCGCCGTACTTCTTCGCCGTCTCCTCTTTGTTCAATCCTTGTAGGTCTCCGTACATCCGCTCGTTCAGCGCTTTGTCCTTTTCAATGGGAATGCCTGTCTGACCGACGGCCTCCAAGACCAGTCGCAAGGTTTCGTTGGCACGGCTCAACACAGAGGTGAACGCCCGATCGAAGGTGAACCCTTTCAGTTTGACTCCCGCATCCTTCGCTTCTTGAGTCCCGCGCGGGGAGAGCGGCACGTCCACCCAGCCGGTGAAGCGATTTTCCAAATTCCACTGCGATTCCCCGTGACGAAGCAGAATCAGCTGAGCCATCGTCTGTTCCCCTCAAGTCGATTTCGATCCGCGAGCCAGAAGAAAACTCGATCGCGACATCAAGACGTTGCGCGACTGTCGCTCCGGAAGACCAACAAATCCTGTCAGACTCTGGATATCTCCATACTCGTTCTCGCAGCCGATCGCTCCGGTTTCGCCGGACGCAGATCCGGATCCGGCGGACCTTCCTGAATCATTTTGGCAAGCGTGACGAGAAAGACAAGATAAAACACGGCGCCGACCCAGATGACGTACGATTGCACGCCTCCTGATTCTTTGAGCGCGGTCTCTTGCTCAACCGGATTCAGCCCGCCGGGTTTTTTGATTTCCCCGATGTGCTCTCTGCAATGCCAGTAATAGAGATAGTTCGCCGTGGCGCCCGCCATGACACTCCAAATAAAGCCGGCGGTGAAATCACCCGTGAGGTAGGTTGAAATCATGGGGCCGACTGCATAGACGAAGGCGTGGAGATACATCTTCCTGTACAGAAACCACAGAAACGAAATAAACAAAAATGCCGGCCAGTTCCAGGATAGAGCGAATTTGGGGCGCCCATCCGATGAAAATTTCTTGAACGTCTCCAGATACCGGTCGGCATTGGGACCGATGAATTGGCGCCAGATGGTCTCTTCATCCTGGATCGGTGGGGGAGCAGGACGTTCGGTCGTGTCTGCCGTGTGGGCGGCAGCTGGGCCATGGTCGGCGGTGGCGGTGGCGGCGCCAAGCGCGGCGCCGCACTGATGACAGAAATTGGCATCCTCCGGATTCTGTTGGGTACACCGGCTGCACGACTTCATCGCCCGCAGCTTATCACACTCGGGGCCGAAGCAGATGACCGATCTTACGAGCACTGCCGTGTGCCGTTGAACAACCTGGAAATCCGGCTTCCCTCGCATTCTCCGCCTCCTTCCGTCAGGTTGCTTTCATGCCGACCCTGTGCTAATTTTCCTGCCTTTCCAATGCAGTACGTGTGCCATGCCCACTGAAGAATTACGAGAAGCCGCCGCCAAGTATTTAATGCAGACCTATACTCGCCAGCCGATTTCGATCGTGCGGGGGCGGGGTTCGAAGGTCTACGACCTGGAAGGTCGAGAATATCTCGATTTCGTCGGTGGCATCGCCGTCAATGTCTTGGGGCATGGACATCCGGATCTGGTCCAGGCCATTCAACGCCAGGCTGCCCAGCTCATCCATACCTCCAATCTCTATTACACGGAACCGCAAGTCCAATTGGCAAAAACCCTGGTTGAGCACTCCTTCGCCGACCGCGTGTTCTTCTGCAACAGCGGCGCGGAGGCCAACGAAGCCGCGATCAAACTGGCGCGCCGCTATGCGCACGCCAAGTACGGCGAAGACCGGTTCGAAATCATCACGATGAAGAATTCGTTCCATGGCCGGACGCTCGCGACGATCACCGCCACCGGACAAGACAAAGTCCAAAAGGGCTTCGAGCCGCTGATGCCGGGGTTTGGCTACGCGTTCTTCAACGACTTTGCGACGATCGAATCCCTGACCAACGAGCGGACGGCCGGGATCATGCTCGAGCCGGTCCAAGGCGAAGGCGGCGTGTACGTGGCCGACCGGGACTACCTCAAGCGCCTGCGTGAGTTCTGCACGAAGAGAGATATTCTGCTCATCTTCGACGAAGTCCAGACCGGCATGGGCCGGACCGGTACGCTCTTCGCGTATCAACAGTTGGGGGTGACGCCCGATATAATGACGCTGGCCAAGGGGTTGGCCGGCGGGGTTCCCATCGGCGCGTGTTTGGCGAAAGAATCAGTGGCCTCAGCCTTTATACCTGGCGCTCATGCCTCAACCTTCGGCGGCAATCCCCTGGCCTGCGCCGCGGCGCTGGCCGTGTGCCGCGTACTGCTCGAAGGATCGGTCTTGGATCAGGCCAAGCGGATGGGCGAGTATCTGGCAAAAGGCTTGGCGGACTGCAAGGAGCGCTATCGAGCCGTCCGCGATGTGCGGGGCATCGGCCTGCTCCAAGGCATGGAGCTGACTATCGACGCCAAAACCGTCGTAGCCGACTGTTTGGCGCGTGGGGTGCTCATCAATGCGGCCGGCGAGCGCGTACTGCGGTTCGTCCCGCCGCTCATCATCACTCAACGGGAGATCGACAAACTCCTTGAGACGCTCGCAACGATTTTCACTCGGAGGGCCGGGGAAGAGAAGGACCCGCATCACTGATGGCGCACAAGACCCGACAACCGCGCCGCGCACCAGGCTACGCCAAGGATCTCTTGGACATCGCAGCGATGCCGCGCAAGCAGATCGACGACTTGCTGCGCTTGGCCGCTTCGCTCAAGACCAAGCAGCGGAAAGGAACACCCCATTGGTTGCTGCCGGGGAAAACGCTGGGGCTGCTGTTTCAAAAACCCTCGACCCGCACCAGAGTGTCGTTCGAAGCCGGGATGAATCAGCTGGGCGGCCATGCCCTGGTACTGTCCATGGGGGACAGCCAGCTATCGCGCGGCGAAAGCGTGCCGGACACCGCGCGGGTGTTGTCCCGCTACCTGGATGGGATTGTGATCCGTACCTATGACCACGCGACCGTCGAGGAATGGGCGGCGGCATCCGACATGCCGGTCATCAACGGACTGACAGACCATAGCCACCCCTGCCAGGCCCTGTCCGATCTGTTGACAATTCAAGAATTCAAGGGCCGGCTCAAAGGCCTCACCGTGGCCTATGTGGGAGACGGAAACAACGTCGCCAATTCCCTGATCGAAGCCGGGGCCAAGATGGGTATGCGGGTGATGGTGGGATGCCCAGCCGGGTACCAGCCGGATCAGCACGTGATCGACCGGGCACGGATCGAAGCCGAATCAACCGGCGCCGCAATTGAGGTCATCGAGAATCCTCAAATCGCGGTGAAGGAAGCGGACGTGGTCTATACCGACGTGTGGATCAGCATGGGACGCGAGCGGGAACAGGCCCGTCGGCTGAAAGCCCTGGCCTCGTATCAACTGAACCACCGGCTGCTCCAACGGGCCAAACCGGACGCCATCGTGATGCACTGTCTGCCGGCCCATCGTGGCGAAGAAATCACGGCGGATGTGCTCGATGGACCTCAATCGGTGGTGATCGATCAAGCGGAAAACCGGCTGCATATGCAGAAGGCGATTCTGTTGCAGCTGCTCGGCAAACTGAACAACGCATAGGCGGAAACCGGCATGAAACCCAAACCGATCAAAAAGATTGTCCTCGCCTATTCAGGCGGGCTCGACACCTCCGTCATCTTGAAGTGGCTCCAGGAAACGTATGAGGCCGAGGTCATCGCCTTCTGTGCGGATTTGGGACAAGGCGAAGACCTGAAGGCCATCAAAGCCAAGGCTCAGTCACTGGGCGTCAAGAAGGTCTACGTCGAAGACCTGCGCGAGACCTTCGTGAAGGAGTACGTGTTTCCGATGCTCCGCGGCAACGCCATGTATGAAGGCTGTTATCTGCTCGGCACGTCGATCGCGCGCCCGCTGATCGCACGCCGGCAGGCTGAGATCGCCTTGAAAGAAGGGGCCGAGGCGGTGTCCCACGGCTCAACGGGCAAAGGCAACGACCAGGTGCGGTTTGAGCTGACCTACACGGCGCTTGCGCCCGGCTTAAAAATCATTGCGCCCTGGCGCGAGTGGACGATGAAGTCGCGGCGCGAATTGATCGAGTACGCCGACCGGCACGGCATCCCCGTCACGGCGACGAAAGCCAAGCCCTACAGCATGGACTTGAATCTATTCCATATCAGCTACGAAGGCGGCATTCTGGAAGATCCCTGGGAATCTCCGCCGGACGAAATTTTCCAGATGACCGTTTCTCCCGAAAAGGCCCCAGACAAGCCACTGGAGGTCGAGATCGACTACGAAGCAGGTAATCCCGTGGCGGTGGACGGC
Organism: Nitrospira sp.; assembly: GCA_036277675.1. Lineage (GTDB taxonomy): Bacteria > Nitrospirota > Nitrospiria > Nitrospirales > Nitrospiraceae > Nitrospira_D. The sequence continues at coordinate 4,442 of DASUMN010000071.1, forward strand.
AAGAAGATGAGTCCGGCTGCGCTCTTGGCCCACCTCAACAAGCTGGGCGGCGCGCATGGGATCGGCCGCGTTGACCTGGTCGAAAATCGCTACGTCGGCATGAAGTCGCGTGGCGTCTATGAGACGCCCGGCGGAACCATTCTCCACGTCGCCCACCGGGGACTCGAATCCTTGACGATGGACCGCGAAGTGCTCCATTTCCGGGACAGTTTGATTCCACGCTATGCGGGCCTCATCTATAACGGCTATTGGTTCAGCCCCGAGCGCGAGATGGTGCAGGCGGCGATCGATGCCGCGCAGAAAGACGTGAGCGGCACGGCCCGCGTGAAGCTGTATAAAGGCAATTGCACCCTCGCCGGCCGCAAGTCGAAGAACTCGCTCTATCGCCTGGACATCGCCACGTTTGAAGAGGACGAAGTCTACAATCAAAAAGACGCCGAAGGGTTCATCCGGCTGAACGGCTTGCGGTTGAAAATCAGGGCCCAGCGGCGGAAGGCCTCGGCCTGATGGCACGCGCGAAACGGAACACCGGAACAGCGGCTGCGGCCGGTAAAGCCTGGGGTGGACGGTTTCGCGGGAATACGAACCGGCTCGTCGAAACCTTCACCGTCTCGATCGCCGTCGATCGTCGGCTGTACGCCCATGACATTCAGGGGAGCATCGCGCACTGCAAGACGCTCGAAAAGGCACGCGTGTTGTCACCTGGTGAGACACGTACCCTCGTGCGTGGACTCGATTCGGTCAAGACAGAGCTGGACCGGGGACGGTTCACATTTAAGTCCCAGGACGAAGACATTCACATGGCAATCGAGCGGCGGCTGACCGAACTGATCGGACCGTTGGGCGGCAAGCTCCACACAGGGCGCAGCCGAAACGACCAGGTGGCGCTGGACATCCGGCTCTATCTCCGCGACCAGCTCGACCGGCTGACCGAGCAATGCACGGAGCTGCAACGGGTGCTGCTGACTCAGGCGAAGGCCAATCTGTCAATCGCTATGCCCGGCTATACCCACTTGCAACGCGCCCAGCCCGTCCTATTGGCTCATCATCTCCTCGCCTACGTCGAGATGCTCGAGCGGGACAAGGGACGGCTCCGCGATACCCGAACCAGGCTCAACGTGATGCCGCTCGGGTCGGGCGCCCTAGCCGGCACGAACTATCCGGTGGATCGGCGCTATACGGCAAAACTGCTGGGATTTCCCACGGTGACGGCCAACAGCATGGATGCCGTGTCCGACCGCGACTTCATGGTGGAAACGGCCTCGGCCCTGTCGCTCGTCATGATGCATCTGTCCCGGCTCAGTGAAGAATTGATCATCTGGGCCTCGCAGGAATTCCAGTTCGTCGATCTGCCCGACGCCTTTTGCACCGGCAGCAGCATGATGCCGCAGAAAAAGAATCCCGATGTGCCCGAATTGGTCCGCGGAAAAACCGGGCGGGTCTACGGACATTTGATCGGTCTGCTCACGACACTGAAAGCCCTCCCCTTGAGTTACAATCGGGACTTGCAGGAAGATAAGCCGGCGCTGTTCGATGCACTCGACACAGTGACGGCTTCCCTGAACGTCATGACGGAATTGATGCGGCGGCTCAAGGTCAACCGGAACGCGCTCGACCGCGCGGTGCAGAGCGGCGGGCTGCTCGCCACGGAATTGGCCGATTATTTGGTGGAACGGGGCGTGCCGTTTCGTGACGCCCACGGCATCACCGGACGGATCGTGCGGGCAGCGCTGGATCAAGGGCGTGAGTTGACGGACTTTTCATTGGCCGAACTGCGATCCCTTTCTGATCGAATTGAAAAGAGCGTGTTCGCACGATTGACCGTCTCGGCGGCGATCGAGCACAAGCGGCAGATCGGGGGAACAGCGCGACGCCAAGTGGAGCAACGGATCAACGCATTGGACCGGGCGCTTCGATGAGAGGGCTTGCGCTCATTACCGCGGCAGGGCTCTTGAGCGCATGCGGCGTGGTAGGAGCTCCGGTTGCCCCAGAGACTATCGGTGTTGCGCCGACCATCGAACAGCAGAAGAAAGTACAGGAGGCCCGCGAAGCGAACCAGCGCGACACCTCTGTTGAGCCTGAGGAACAGGATCCCGCGCTGTTGGGGCAGGATGAAAACTTGCCCCCGTTGCGTCCTGTCGGCACGAGATAACACCCACTGCCCGTAGTTATGCCGATGTCTAGGTGTCGGCGACTGAGCGAGGATTGATACCATGAACAATTTTGAATATCGCCACGGTGAATTGCATTGCGAAGATGTGCCCGTCAGCCGGATCGCGAAAGAGGTCGGCACCCCCTGTTATGTGTACAGCCATGCGACGCTCCTCCGCCATTTCCGGGCATACGACAGCGCCTTCAAGAATATCCCCCACGTGATCGCCTTTGCGATGAAGGCCAATTCCAATCTGGCCATCTTGCGTCTGATGGCGAAGGAAGGCAGTGGCGCGGATATCGTCTCAGGCGGCGAGTTGTTCAGAGCCTTGAAAGCCGGTGTGCCAGCTTCAAAAATCGTGTTCGCCGGTGTCGGTAAATCGCCGGAGGAAATCCGCGATGCGCTGAAGGCCGACATCCTCATGTTCAACGTTGAATCGTCCGCGGAGATTCACGCCATCAACGAGGTGGCGGCCTCGGTCGGCAAGAAGGCGCGGATCGCCCTCCGGATCAACCCGGACGTGGACCCCAAAACACATCCCTATATTTCAACGGGCATGAAAAAGAGCAAGTTCGGTATCGCGGCGGATCGTGCGCTGGAGGAATACAAGATGGCGTCCTCGTTGGGCCACACCGACGTCGTCGGTGTCCATGCTCACATCGGCTCACAACTGACGGACGTGACCCCGTTCGTCGATTCGCTGAAAAAGGTCGTGGTACTCATCGATACGCTGAAGGCCCAGGGGATCAACATCCGCTACCTGAACATCGGTGGCGGGCTCGGCATCACCTATTCCGAGGAGAAGCCGCCCTTGCCCCAGGATCTGGCCGACGCGATTTCGCCGCTCGTCAAGGATTTGGGCTTGACGCTGGTGATGGAGCCTGGCCGTGTGATCGTCGGGAACGCCGGGATTCTGGTGACCAAGGCGCTGTACGAGAAGACCGGAGAAACCAAGCATTTCGTGATTGTCGACGCGGCCATGAACGACTTGATCCGCCCCAGCCTCTACGGTGCGTACCACGAAATCCGGCCCCTCAATGAAGAAGCGGCCCACCGGGCCAAACGGCAAATGGACATCGTCGGTCCGGTGTGCGAATCTGGGGATTTCTTGGCCAAAGACCGATCGCTGGCGGCGGTGAAGCCCGGAGAACTGCTGGCCGTGATGAGCGCGGGAGCTTATGGGTTCGTGATGTCCTCGAATTACAACTCCCGCCCCCGTGTCCCCGAAGTGCTGATCAAAGGCGGAGAGATCCACATCATTCGCGGGCGAGAAACCTACGACGACCTGATCAAGGGCGAAACCATTCCAGCATTTTTGAACTGAGAGGGGCCGTATGTTTACCGGTTCACTGGTCGCCATCGTCACGCCGTTTCGGAAGGGGAAGGTCGACGAGCGGGCGTTGGCAGAGCTCATCGAGTGGCAGATCGCCAAAGGCACACACGGCATCGTCCCTTGCGGCACCACCGGCGAATCGGCCACGCTGTCCCATGACGAGCACAATCGGGTCATCGAGCTGACAGTGGAGGTGGTGAACCGGCGTGTCCCGGTGATCGCCGGCACCGGTTCGAACAGTACCGAAGAAGCCATTACGCTGACCAAGCACGCCAAGCAGGCCGGAGCGGACGGCGCATTGCTGATCACGCCCTATTACAACAAGCCCACCCAAGAAGGACTCTATCGTCACTACAAGGCGGTGGCGGAGGCCGTCGATCTGCCGCTGGTGCTGTACAATATTCCCGGACGGACCGGTGTCAACATGCTGCCGGCGACGATCGCCAGGCTTGCGGCGATCAACACGATCGTCGGCGTCAAAGAAGGCAGCGGTTCGGTGCAGCAGGCGTCGGATGTCGTTCAGCTGTGCGGAGACCGGCTGACGGTGTTGGCCGGCGATGATTCCTTGACGCTGCCGATGATGGCGGTCGGAGGTCAAGGCGTTATTACCGTGACCGCCAATATCATGCCGGCCGAAATGGCCGCACTGGTGAAAGCCTTTGCCGGGGGACGGGTTGCCGAAGCTCGGCAGATTCACTTCAGCCTGTCGCCGTTGTTTGCGGCGCTGTTCTTTGAAACCAATCCCATTCCGGTGAAAGAGGCGCTCGGCATGATGGGAAAAATCGACCCCGAATTGCGCTTGCCGCTCTGCCCGATGGCCCAAGATACGCGCGAGAAATTAACGCGCGCCTTGAAGAACGCCGGCTTGATCTGATTCCAAACACACGCCACGGAGATGGATCCCATGATCAAAGTCATTGTCGCAGGGGCCGCCGGACGCATGGGCTGCCGATTGGTGGCACTAATCCGTGACTCCACGGCCCTCACCCTCTCCGGTGCGGTTGAGGGCAAGGGCCATCACGCGCTTGGCGAAGATGCAGGCGAAACAGCCGCCTGCGGCCATTCCGGCGTCCCGATTACCGATGATCTCCCGGCCCTGCTCGATCGAGCCGAAGTAGTGATCGACTTCTCCTCACCTACCGCGACCCTCGAACATCTGCGCGCCGTCGTGCACCACCGGCGGGCCATGGTGATCGGGACGACCGGGCTTGAAGGGGTGCAACTGGATGAACTCAAATCCCTGGCCAAGCACGTCCCGTGCGTCTTTTCCCCGAACATGAGCGTTGGTGTAAATCTAATCTACAAAGTCATCAGCGAAATGGCCAAGACGCTCGGGGACGAGTACGACATCGAAGTCATCGAAGCCCATCACCGGCTCAAGAAAGATGCGCCCAGCGGCACGGCGCTCAAGATCGCCGAGGTTCTCGCACGGGCGGTCAATCGTGATTTGAATCAGGTCGGCGTATATACGCGCAAAGGGTTGATCGGCGAGCGGAAGCAAAAAGAAATCGGGATTCAGACCATTCGTGCCGGCGACATTGTCGGCGACCACACGATCCTATTCGGCGGCATGGGCGAGCGGATCGAGGTGACGCATCGAGCCAGCAGTCGCGATACCTTCGCCCGTGGCGCCCTCCGTGCAGCACGCTGGGTCGTCAGACAACCTCCCGGCCTTTACGACATGATGGACGTGTTGGGCCTGAAGTAACCATCTGCGGCCACCCCTGTGACGCACACGGTTCCCGCCCGGTTTCTGCCGATACTGCCGAAATCTCATCCCTTTTGGGATAAGGCCTGCATCCGGTCATCGGGCCGACGCTGCCTGTTCGGGATAGTGTGGCGTAGGATCTCGATGCGGCGTTCCGCTTCTCGCAGATCAACAGCTGTGGTTGGCTATCCAGCGGTCAATGTCGAGCCGTGATGGGGCGAGGTTCTTGATCCGCTGCTTTCCGGCGACCGCAATTCAAACACGCGAATACTGTGATCGCAAGTCCAGCATCCAAATCAACCGCCCGCTCCGGCAACATCGCGCCGTGGCATTTATCACATGTCTTCATGGCGGGACTGTACCACTTATTCGAAGTGGAGCATATCCTCCTGAAGTACTGGATTGAGAGATGAACAGGTTCCCGTATCCGCCTACGGCCTATAGTCCCTTTGGGTATGCGGGTTTGCGGATTTTCATGAAGAGAACCGGCTGGTCTCGCTTGACAGGTCTCACCCCCTCCCATAGGATTGTGGCCACATACATGACGAACCACAATGTATAGACTTCTACTCATTACCGCGCTGCTCGTTGTGCTGTACTTTTTGCTACGGCAGGCTGTGCGAGGATTCAGAAACAAAGAGGTGGGGGATCGGGGCGCATCTCTGGATCAAGACCAGATGGTTGAAGACCCGGTTTGCCATACGTTTGTACCACGGCGAAACGCGGTGATTGAAACAGTGAGCGGCCAGACCTATTGTTTTTGCAGCAAGCAATGTGCGGACGCATTTCAGAACCGACAAGCCAATTAGCAGCCGGAATAACTCGAGTCGGACAGCTTGTCTTCCCTGTCGAACTTCAGTGTGATCTGGCATTGATTCGGTAAGAAGTTGAACAGCGGTGGGCCGGATTTCCCTCCGGCGATGCGATAGTAGGTCCAGGTCTCGCCGCCGAAGAAGCGCGACGTTTTACCGTCAGGAGTGCCCCAGTTCTTTTCAAACCAGGCCTTGTCTTTCCCCTGCAGCTCGGCCGGTTTCAGTGACGCGTCAAGATAGGGGTTGCCGCCTCCACAGGCGGTCAGCAGAAGAGTCAGGGACAAGAGCCATGTAGATCGTCGCATCGTAGAATCTCCAGCTGGGTAATGCTTTGGAAAGACGACAAAATTGTATCCGCCGCTCAGAGGCCTGTCAAACTGCTGAGCAGACCAATGGCGAAAAGATTGAGTTCTTCTTACAATGACCGATAACGAATCGACCGCATGTGAAACCGCATCGGACATGATATGAAAGGAGCCGACGATGAAGTTTTTTCTTGATACAGCCAACGTGAAAGAAATTTATGAGGCCGCCAGTTTCGGCATTTTGGACGGCGTGACCACGAACCCCTCGCTGGTGGTCAAAGAAGGCCGCAGCTTCAAGGAAATGCTCCAGGAAATCTGCAAGATCGTTGACGGCCCCATCAGCGCCGAAGTCGTCAGCGTGGAAGCGGACGCCATGGTGAAGGAAGGCAGGGAACTCGCCAAGATCCACAAGAACATCGTGGTCAAATGTCCGCTGATTCCGGAAGGCATCAAGGCGACGAGCAAACTCTCTGCGGAAGGAATTCGCGTAAATGTGACTCTCTGCTTTTCCCCGACACAGGCCCTTCTCGCCGCCAAAGCCGGCGCCTGGTGTGTCTCGCCGTTCATCGGCCGATTGGACGACGTCAGCTCGGACGGCATGGCGCTGATTCGCCAAATCGTGACGATCTACAAGAACTACGACTACAAAACGTTGGTCCTGGTGGCCAGCGTCCGCCATCCGCAGCATGTCGTGGAATCGGCGCTGGCAGGCGGCCACATCTCCACCATGCCTTACAGCGTGTTCCAGGCTCTCTTCAAGCACCCGCTGACCGATGTCGGATTGAAGAAGTTCCTCGACGACTGGAAGACGAAAGGACAGCAGTAACACTCGCGGAGGCGAGCCCGGGTGATCCCCTGTGCGTGCCGAGCGCGCACGGGGAGTCACCCGGATCACCTCTTGTTCTCCTCAATTATCTTCCGGGCTTTTCGGAACACCGCGTGGAACATGGGGCGGGTCAGTTTTCCCGTAAACGTATTCTGCTGGCTGGGGTGATAGGAGCCGAGCAGCAACACGCCCCACGGCAGGTAATAGGCCACCCCATGACCAAACTTGGGAACGGGAGTGGGGATTTCCCGTCTTGCCGCACGGCACGTCTTCAGATAATGGTCGAACGCGATTTTCCCCAGTGCCACCACCACACGTGCATGTCTGAGCAGCCGCAGTTCCTCCTGCAAGAATCGGCTGCACTGTTCAAACTCATCCGGCGCAGGCTTGTTCCCCGGCGGCGCGCACCGGACCGTCGCCCCGATATAACAATCTGACAACGTGAGACCGTCGCCACGGTGCGTCGACGACGGCTGATTAGCGAATCCATACTGATGTAACGCCGCATAGAGCCAATCTCCGCTTCGATCGCCGGTGAACACCCGCCCGGTTCGATTCCCCCCATGGGCCGCAGGGGCCAACCCGAGTACGTAGAGTCGCGCGTGCGGGTCGCCGAAACCTGGAACTGGGCGCCCCCAATAGGTCCAGTCCGAAAACTGGCGCCGCTTCGTGTGCGCGATCTTACGCCGATAGACCACCAGCCTGGAGCAGGCCTCGCAATTCGTAATGGTCTCGTTCAGCACAGCCAGCGTCTTCATCGCGCGGCAGTGTAGCATGAACGGGAACATCATTCTGCTTGCCGGTCATCTGGCCCGCTGTTAGCATGCCCGATCGTGACCACATCTGCTATGCTTATACCCAAGGAGTTGCTGAATGAACGCTAGGAACGTGGGGATGATGTTATTCGCCCTGGTATTGGCCAGCGTTGCTCCCTTGTCATTCGTGTCAGCACAGCCCCTTTCGGATCAAAGCGACAATGAGAAGGACCTCGTGCTTCCTGAGCCGATGGACGGACAAGCAGAATCGGAAGACCGGTTGGTCATCTTGCCGGAAATCAAGCGGGAAGGTGAGCGGTTCTTTTTGAGCTCATTCAAACTGCCCGACAAGATCACCTTTGCCGGTCTCACGGTGCCTCTCGACAACTGGCAAGTCAGAGAACGCATCGAGTATGAGTTCTATCAATTTTTGGAAGACCAGGGTGAGAGCATCATCCTCGCCAAGCGCACCGGTCGTTGTTTTCCACCGGCCGAGAAGCAGCTGGCCGAGGCGGGCCTGCCGGACGATCTGAAATATATGCTGCTGGTCGAAAGCAAATGCATTTCGGCGGCCTACTCCAAAGCCAAAGCCTCAGGCCCCTGGCAGTTCATCCCGTCCACCGGTCGGCGCTACCAACTCAAAAGCGATGCCGTTCGGGACGAACGCCGCAATCTTGAAATGTCCACCGAAGCGGCGGTCAAATACCTCAAGTACTTGAAAGACTTTCAGCAGAATGATTGGTTCCTGGCCATGGCTTCTTACAACGCCGGAGAAGAACGGGTCCGCAAGCTGATCAAAGACCAAAAGATCAACGACTACTGGAAAATGCACGGTCCTCGCGAGACCATGCGCTATGTTCCGCGGATCATCGCGGCCAAAGAAATCTATTCCCAGCCGGAGAAATATCTTGGACTGAGCAAAAAGGATCTCTACATCCCGCTGGAAACGGAAACTGTCACCGTAACCGTGAAGGAGTCACAGCGGGCGCTGACATCCATCGCCGAGGAGTTCGGCACCTACTTTCTCGAATTGAAGATGCTCAACCCCGAGTTTAAAAAAGACGTGCTCCCCCAGGGGACCTATCACATCAGAGTCCCGCGTCAAACCTGTCCAAGCCGCTGTTTCAAACAAGACAAGATGCCATAACTTCTTTCGTTCATGCCGCTTCGCGTCCCCGCATCTCCTGCCCAATCATTGCTTCGGAAGTTGATCGCCACGGGGTTGGAGGCAGCCGACCCCTATCACGCCCTGCTGAAATCCGTGTCACGCACAGGGCCTCGGCTGCGAGTGGGCCGCCGAACCTATGACCTTGGTCATTTTGACCGCATCGTCGCCGTGGGCGCCGGCAAGGCGTCCGCTCGGATGGCCCAGGCGATCGAACATATCCTGGGGACCAAGTTGGAACAGGGACTCGTCGTGGTTCCGCCCGGTCACAGGGTCCTGACAAGACAGATTGCCGTCGTCGAAGCCAGGCACCCAATTCCAGACCGTGCAGGACGGCAAGCAGCCGAACGCATCAAGACCTTGATCCGAGATCTCACGCCTCGCGATCTACTCATCGTCCTGTTGTCAGGCGGTGCCTCGAGTCTCTTGCCCGCTCCGGTTCCGGGCATCACCCTGGCCGACAAGCAACGGACCACCCGCCTACTCTTGAGAAGCGGCGCAACGATCGACGAGATGAATGCCGTTCGCAAACATCTGTCCGGGCTGAAAGGCGGAGGACTCGCTCGTTCCACCAAAGCCACGATTGCGACGCTCATTCTTTCGGATGTCATTGGCGACGACATCGGTACGATCGGATCCGGGCCGACAGCTCCAGACCCCACCACCTTTGCCGATGCCATCGCCGTGTTGTACCGATACAAGATATGGCTTGCTGTGCCCCGCGCCGTGCGCCGTCATCTGCTACAAGGGAGCCGGGGGGCCATCTCGGAGACACTGAAGTCTAGTTCGCGGCGACTGCGCTCAGTACACCATACGATCATCGGTAGTAACCGAGAGATGCTCAACGCTGTCGCTCATGCTGCAAAACAAGCAGGGCTCCGAACCCATCTCCTTCCAGTCGCCATCACGGGAGAAGCCCAATCGGAGGCGAAGCGATTCGTCGGGCGAGCGTTACGTCTCCTCAGACAAGCCGGCAGACTGGCACGCCCCTCGTGTATCGTTGCCGGAGGCGAACCGACCGTGACAGTCACAGGACGCGGTAAAGGAGGACGCGCACAGGAATTTGCAGCCGCCACAGCCCTCCACCTTGCCGGTGTCTCTCATGTCTGGCTCGCGGCACTGGGAACCGATGGGACCGATGGGCCGACTGATGTCGCCGGTGCAGTGGTCGGTGGAGCAACCACCGCACAGGCTGAGAAAGTCGGGATCGACCTCCGATCCGCATTGAAGCGGCATGATACCTACCCAGCCTTACAGACCCTGCGGTGCCATATCCGCACCGGCCCGACCGGCACCAACGTCAATGACCTTTACCTCCTCCTTCTGCTGTAGGTACTATCTGCTCCGATGGCGCATTCCAGCGTTCTTCCCTTATTACGATGCACCAACCTCGAACTGGTCGGAGGCAAAGCCCTTGGTTTGGCTCGGCTCATGGCTGCCGGATTTCCTGTGCCTCCCGGCGTCTGTGTGACAACTGAAGCCTACCGGCAAAGCCTGCTCGCATCGGCATTCACTCCAGCAGAAGAATGGAAGCATGTCTGCACCCTGTCGGAGGAAAAGCGGAAGGCGGCATTATCTGCTTGCCAGGCACGGATTAAGGAAGCAGACACCTCCTCACTGACCGCCGAATGGCAGATGGCACTCCAGGCCCTCAATGTTCCGCGTACCACCAGTTGGGCCGTCCGCTCCTCGGCGACCAACGAAGACGCAGGACGGACCAGCTTTGCTGGACTCTATCGCACCCATCTTGGAGTCTCCATTGACCGGATCGACGACGCAATCAAGGACCTCTGGTCCTCGATCTGGCAAGAACGAGTGCTGCGGTACTCTGTTGAACATGGTGGCGATGACACGGTCCCTTCGATGGCCGTAGTCATTCAGCCTATGCTCGATGCGCTGTCCTCCGGAGTCGCCTATTCGATCCATCCGGTAACCGGCCGCTCCTTCTATGTCGCCGTCAATGCGGTGCCCGGCTTGGCCGCCCCGCTGGTCGACGGACACGTCACGCCTGACCAGTATGTCGTACAGATGGGTGCCGATCAGCGGCCGGCCTGGATTCGACGGCGGACCCTGGCGAATAAAGTGCAGCGATTGACCGTCGCGCAGGACGGATTACGCAGCGACGCGATTCCCGCATCGGCGCGGTCGGAATCATCGCTTTCAGACGAACAGCTGTTCGAGTTGGGGGCAATGGCCAAACAGATCGAACAGGCCTTCGGCTACCCAGTCGATCTGGAATGGGCAATCGACGCTCGCGGACTCTGGACCTTGCAGGCGCGGCCTATCACCGGCGTTTCCCCCTCCTCCCAACTGACTGACGACGATTGTGAGTGGTCGCGCGCGAACTTCAAAGAAACGATGCCGGAGTTGCCGAGTCCTGTGGGGAATTCCTTCCTTGAACTGTTCATGGACCAGTACATCATCGAACCCTACCGACGGCTCGGCTGCCACATTCCCAGCGGGCTGACGTCGACACGCATCTTCCATGGACGTCCCTACTTGAACGTCACTCTGTTCCATATCCTCGTCGCGCAACTGCGTGGTGATCCATCCCAGCTACCGGAACAGATGGGCGGAGAACCGATCGCAGTGGCTCCGGCGGTGCATCCGCTCGGCTGGCTTGCCTTCATCCGGGCAGGGATCGTGATGTCGAAGGAAATGCGGCGCGCGACCGCCCATGGTCCGGCGTGGTTCGCCGAGATGAAAACCATGGCCACGCAATTCGGCCCTCAACAGATCGAAGTGCTGTCGTTTGACGAGACGGTCCGGAAGCTCGATGAACTGAGCGCATGGTTCCAAAGCCACGAGTTAACATTTGGCATCGCGGGCGGAGTGGCCCAATGCCTGCAAGCGTTGAGCTTCCTGTTGCCACGCTGGCTGGGATCGGACTGGAGAGTCCTCTCAAACGCGGCCCTGCAGGGCCAAGGCACGGTCATCAGTGCGCAACAGATCCTGCGCCTCGCGGAAATCGTGGACATCGCGCGGCAGGAGCCTGCAGCAGAGACCTTTCTCAACGCCGAACCCTGGGACCCCACAAGTTTCCGCACGGCGCTCAAAGACACGGCGTGCTTGCACGCCTTCGACGCCTACCTGGAAGACTACGGCCACCGCGGCATTGGCGAATCGGATGTGATGTCCCCGCGTCTGGCGGACAATCCTGAAGCGATTATGTCCGTGCTGCGGCTCCAACTTGGGGCGGCACCATTCGGTCGAAAGGAGATACTATCGCGCCAGGAGCGTACACGTGCGGAGGCGCTGGCGGAAATCAAACGACGCCTGGGTTGGCGGATGGACCGGTGGTTCATGTACCGCTGGTGGTATCGACGGCTATGCCGGTTTTTTGCCCTGCGGGAAGCCAACCGGCATCATCTGATGTACTTTTCAACGGCCACGCGCACCCTGCTGCTGCACCTCGGCGATCTGCTGGTCGCGCAAGGTGCGTGTGACGCGCGCGACGACATCTTCTTTCTCACCGTACAAGACCGAGCCGATCTCGTATCAAGAAAGAGCCGAGACTGGCGGGGCTTGATCCGTGAACGCCGAGCCGAGCGAGACCGCAATGCCGCCATCGAAGTTCCCGACACCATCCGCGATTGGGAAACCGCCACCGCCAGCAGCAGCGCATCCGATCGATCCCATGGAACCGGACCGTTGGTCGGCCTGCCCATCAGTGCTGGATCCGCGACCGGGCCGGTGCGGCTGCTCCGTTCCTTGACCGATTGGAGCACGGTGAAGCCGGGAGACATCCTCGTGGCTCCCGTGATCGACCCCGGTATGGCGCCGCTCTTCGGCATCGCCGGTGGATTGATCGTGGAAATGGGCGGCACGCTGTCTCATGGCGCGATCATCGCCCGCGAATACGGCCTTCCGACTGTGGCCAATGTCGAGGCCGTCATGACGCGCTTGGAGGAGGGACAGAGGGTGCGTCTGGATGCCGCCGCCGGCACCATCCATGTGGAACCTGGCCTCTGACAATCATTCCTTCACAGCAGCTTCGATAACCGACTCATCCGGGTTGTAGGCTCCTTGACCTTTTACGATGATTTACGTAGGCTCCGCTCACGAGATAGCACGCCGGTTCATGACTCACGACTACGGACTGAACCGCCTTGATGTTCGGGGGGAGCACCGCGCCCATGAGTGACCTCATTCTCCCTGCCATCGGTTTCCTGGCTGGACTTCTGCTCGGCGGCCTGTTCGCCGGACTGTGGGTCGGGGGACGCCTGCGCATTCAATCACAGCGGGCCGAAGCGACCACCGATGAGCTGAGGAAGCAGCTGGAGGTCGATCGGCAGGACAGAACCGTTCTCGGAAGAGAGCTGGCCGAGGCGCAGCAAGCACGAGCCGCCACGGAAGCGAGAATCGAGGGCGTCACGAAGCAACTCGCCGATCAAAAATCGTTGCTCGATCAAGCCCGCCAGGAACTATTGCATTCCTTCCAAGGCCTGTCCGGCGAGGCGTTGAAACAGAACAACGAGGCGTTTCTGAAACTGGCTTCGGTGTCGTTCGAGGCGCTGCATGCCAAAGCAGACGGCGCGTTGCAACAGCGGCAGGAAGCAATCGACGGCCTGGTGCGCCCGCTGCAAGAATCCCTGCAACGGTATGACGAGCATATGCGGCTGTTGGAGCAATCGCGCCAGTCGGCCTACGGCGGGCTGGATCAGCACCTCAAATCGCTGGCGGAATCGCACCAACGGTTGCAGCAGGAAACGGGCAACCTGGTCAAAGCCTTGCGCGCCCCGGCGGTACGGGGGCAATGGGGCGAGATTACGCTGAAGCGTGTGGCCGAACTCGCGGGCATGGTCGAACATTGTGATTTTGTCGAACAGCAATCCGTCACTGCCGAGGACGGCCGGTTTCGACCCGATATGGTCGTACAACTCCCAGGCAGTCGGCGGATCATCGTCGACGCCAAGACGGTGCTCTCGGCCTACCTCGACGCGCATGACGCACGCGACGATGCGCAGCGGGCCGAGGCGCTTCGCCGGCACGCCGAGCAGGTGCGGAAGCGGATGGATGAATTGTCGTTGAAGGCCTACTGGTCGCAGTTCGACCGTGCGCCTGAATTCGTGGTGCTCTTTCTCCCCGGCGAGCAGTTCCTCGGGGCCGCCTTGGACCACGACCCGCGCCTCATCGAAGAAGGCTTTGCGCGAGGCGTGGTATTGGCCACTCCGGCGACCCTTGTGGCCCTGCTTCGGGCGGTCGCCTACGGCTGGCGGCAAGAGCGGCTCAATGCTCATGCGGAAGAGGCCGGCCGGCTGGGCAAAGACCTCTATGAGCGCATGGCGGTGCTGGCCGAACATTTCAACGACGTCGGCCATGCCTTGAGCAAGAGCGTGTCGGCTTACAATCGGGCAGTGGGGTCGCTGGAAACCCGTATCCTGCCGGCCGCGCGCCGATTCAAGGAATTGGGCGTCTCGTCGGACAAAGAGATTCCCCTCCTCGAACCGGCGGAACTCGTTCCGCGGAAAGCGCTGCCGCTGGAGGCTGAGCCATGAAGGAGACGGCATGATCGACGAGCAGAAGATGGTCGAGGACTTTCATCGGAAGTTTGAGATTGCGATCCAGTCCAGTCCCGCTGATCCGGCTGACGAGACAAAACAACTTCGCATCCGTCTTATTCAAGAAGAGTTCGACGAGTTGAAAGAATCGATGGCCAACGGGAATTTGGCGGCGGTGGCTAAGGAAATGGCTGACTTGTTGTACGTGGTCTACGGCACCGCCGTCTCGTATGGAATCGACATGAAACCGGTCTTCCAGGAGGTCCACCGGTCGAATCTCAGCAAGGTGGGCGGCTATAAACGAGCCGATGGAAAGTGGGTGAAACCTCCGACCTACTCACCGGCTCAACTCGAACCGATTCTCAACGCACAACGAGAGCCATCAACAGCCACAGAAACGGGCTCCACCCTGCGCACCGCACCGATGTCACCACCGAACGCATGAAAAACCTCCACTGCCCAAGCTGTGGGACACCGTTCGTTCGGGCCACCTATAACGAAGGCACGGTTGAGAAGATGCTCGGCCGCTTCAACGTGCACCCATTTCGTTGTCAACTGTGCACAAGACGATTCCATGCCTTTTGGACCAAGTTACCGGATGCCACACACTCAGTCGATCGCCGGCAATACAAACGCTTGCCGGTCTCGCTTCACGCCGAAGCGTTCGCCGACACCTCGCACCGGGTCCGTGGTCGCATCACGGATATTTCCGTGGACGGGTGTACGGTCGAAACCCCTGAGCTTCTGCCGCTTGGGACCTTCATGGAACTCACGATTACGCCCGCCTCTGACGAAGCAGCCATCAAGGTCGAGACCGCTGCGGTGTGCTCCGTGCGGAAAGAGTCGATGGGAATCCATTTTCTAGAATTGCCCTCGGGCGACAAGTACCGCCTCAGCCAAGTCATCCTCAGCTTGCTCGTCGGCCAGAGTGTCCACCCCAACCTCTTTTCCTAATCCAATGGCCTGGCGGAAAAGTCCGGCTAGCGACGTCTGGGAGGCGTTGTGACCATGAGATTGTCGATGAGTCTGACAGAGCCGAGACGGACGGCGCCGAGCAGAACAGCTTTTGAAGTGACCATAGAAAGCGGCTCCAATGTTCGCGGGTCGCACACCGCAAGGTACTCGACGGTCAACGCTGGTTCGCGCCTGACCACCGTGGCCATCGCCGATTGCACTGTCGACGCATCGGTTGTCCCATTGCGAACCACCTTGGCTCCGGCTTGAAGACTCTTGTAGAGGGTGGGCGCGGCGATCCGTTCATCCGGTGAGAGATACACATTGCGTGAACTCATCGCTAAGCCGTCCCGTTCACGCACAGTAGGACGAACCATGATCTCCACACCCAGGTTCAGGTCCTCGACGAGCTGCCGCACCAGGGCCGCTTGTTGATAGTCCTTCTGCCCGAACAGGGCGAGATGAGGCCGAACGATGCCGAAGAGTTTCGTCACCACAAGCGCGACGCCGGCGAAATGGTGCGGACGCGCTTCTCCCTCCCATCGTGCGGCAATCGCCGGAACTGTCACAACAGTCTGACACCCCACCGGGTACATGCCCGCCACAGAGGGCTCGAAACAGACGTCTACGCCCTCCTGCCGGCACAGCTCACGATCCTTCCCGATCGGGCGTGGATACTTGGCCAGGTCTTCCGCCGGTCCGAACTGCGTCGGATTGACGAAGATGCTGGCAACCAGCGCATCGCACCGTAAACGCGCAGCCCGAATGAGCGCCCGGTGGCCATCATGCAGGGCGCCCATCGTCGGGACACATCCGATTGTAACCCCCTCGCGGCGAAGCCCCTCGCTCCAAGCCGTCATGGTATCGAGGCTGCGGATGGTCTTCATGGGTTCTGACCGGAACTGCACGTCGGGCGCGAGCCATAGCGGGTTGAGGGCTGAGGAAAGAGCAACCGGACTTCGGAGGTGTCCGTGTTTTCCGCCAGCAGCTGATTGATGGTTCGCTGGAGCGTCGGATGCACAAACAGCGGATCGAGCTCACTCATCGGGATGAGCACAAAGCGGCGCTGGTGCAATCGTGGATGCGGCACGACCAAGTCCGATTCGTTGATGGTTTGATCGCCGTAAAATAACAGGTCGAGATCGATCGTCCTAGGGCCGGACCGGTGATCTTGATCGCGTCCCAGCGACCGTTCTATTTCACGCAGGACCATGAGGAGGCTCCTGGGCGTGACGTCGGTTTCGAGCTGCACCACGCCGTTGAGAAACCAGCCGTCGCCTGGGTCGGTCCCGTCGAGGACCGGCTCCGTTTCGTAGAGGAGCGAGATACCGGCCACCCGCGAATGGGGCAGCAGACTGAGCAACGTCACTGCCCGGTCGCAGAAATCGATCCGATCGCCGACATTCGATCCAAAACCGATGTACGCGGTCTCTCTCATGGCCGTATCTCGTGAAACGTTATTCGTGAATCGTCCGGGGAAACGCAAAGAGAACGCTTGCAAACGACCTCTCTTCAGAATCCCGCCTTTTTGATTCGCTCCACCGCTTCCGCCAATCGCTCCTTTGTCGTACACACCGTCATGCGGACATAGCCTTCGCCCGGCGCGCCGAATCCGTTGCCTGGCGTCGTCACGATGCCGGCCTTTTCCAGCAAATGCGCGGTAAAGGACGCGGACGTATAGCCCTTCGGCACCGTCACCCATATGTAGAAGGCCGCGGGTGGCGCATCAACTTCGAGCCCGAGTTGTTTCAGGCCCGGCACAAGTGTGTCACGCCGTTCCTGATAAATCTTCCGGATACCGTCCGTTACCGAATCATCCAAACCCAACGCCGTGACCCCGGCCGCCTGCACGGCTTCGAACACCCCGGAATCCAGATTGCTCTTCACCTTGCCGAGGCCGGCCAACACGTCCTTGTTACCAACCGCAAAGCCGAGCCGCCAGCCGGTCATGTTGTACGTTTTCGACAGGGAATGGAACTCGATTCCCACATCCTTGGCGCCTTCAACCTCGAGAAAGCTGGCAGGCCGTTTCCCATCGTAATAGATTTCCGAGTAGGCCGCGTCGTGGCACACGATGACCTGATGTTCCTGTGCGAACTCCACCACACGCTTGAAGTAGTCTTTGCTCATGATCACCGACGTGGGATTATTTGGCGAATTCAACCACATCAGCTTGGATTTTTTGGCCACGTCCTTTGGAATCGCCTCCAGGTCAGGTAAAAAGCCATTGGCTTTGGTCAGCGGCATGATGTGCGATACGCCGCCGGAAAAACTCGTTCCGACCGGGTAGACCGGATAACCGGGGCTCGGCACCAGCACCACATCGCCCGGATCAACGAACGCCAGATGGATGTGGCCGATTCCTTCTTTCGAGCCGATCAAGGTCAGCACTTCGTTGGCCGGATCGAGCGTCACATTGAACCGACGCTTGTACCAATCGGCTACCGATTTTCTAAAGGACAACATCCCTTCATAGGACGGATACTGGTGATGTTTGGCATCCTGAGCCGCCTTGGCGAGACTGTCGATGATGGGCGCCGGTGTCGGCAAATCGGGGTCGCCGATGCCGAGGTTGATGATATCCACGCCCTTGGCGATGGCGGCCTGCTTCATCTTGTCGATCGCGGCGAACAAATACGGAGGCAACGTCTTGATACGAGTCGCAACCTGGATCGGGAAACCTGCCATAATGCAATCCGCTCCTTTGCTAGGTAATGGGCTTCAACGTTGAAACGAAGGTCCTAGGCTACTTCAGGATGGAGGCGGTAATCAACGACTGGATTGGAGCAAATGGCCGATCAGTTGGTCAGCCGCTTGATGAAGTTGCGGGAGTTTGGGCAAGGCCGTCGTTCGCACCTCCTGTTCGGTGAGACGCGCGTTCGTCAAGTCGGCCGCACACTCTCGGCACAACGAATCGATGCCCGCCCGTTCCATTTCCAGATGGAACAAGAGCCCATAGGCGCGCACGCCATAGCGGAATGCCTGCAACGGCGCGATCTCAGAAGCGGCCAGCGGTATGCACTCGGTCGGTAAGTCGAAGACTTCGCCGTGCCACTCGAAGACCTCGAAGGACTCAGGCCACGTACTGAACACAGGATCGTGCTTGGCTTCAGGAGTCAACCGGACTTGGGTCATCCCGATTTCGAGCGCCGTGCCGGACCGTACCCTCGCACCCAACGCCTTGGCCATGAACTGGCTGCCGAGACAAACCCCGATTATCGGTTTGCCGGCGCGCAACGCAGCTCGGATGAAGGCCGTTTCCTCCCCGATCCACGGATCGGGATCATTGACCGACATTGGCCCGCCCATCACGATCAGCAAGTCGCCCGGGTCGTTGGGTAGCCCGTCCTTCGGAACAAGATGGTGCTCTAATGTCACGCCTCGCTTCGCCAGCGACACCGCAAAGGCGCCAGGGCCCTCAAAAGGGACGTGTTGGAGACAGACTGCGCGCATTGACACTCCGATGAGCCTTCAATACCCTTCGCCACCGGCTCGTACTGATACACGGTTTCATGGTATGCCGCAAGCCTGAATCAGACTGAAGGTGATCGATGACACGCAGTGGGCATTCTGCGATATCGGCCTCAGTGAGATCGCCGTCTTTGCTGGCCCTTCCTGCTTTCTCTGCGCTACAATCGCGCCATGCAACATCAGATCAAAACCGTCGAAGACCTTCGTTGGCTGATCGCCCATACCGGCGGATTCCGTTCAGGCTATGTTACGGACGTGCAGATGTCCAAGCGCCGCCTGTTTGACGAAGAGTCGGGCCGGGAGGTGCCGGCGGGCACCACGGTGTCCGTGACGATCCGTTACCAAGTGCGCGGGCTCGTCCGCGTGGCCAGGCTGCTGATGACCGGTGTCACGGATTTTTCGCTGTTCGAACAGGAAGGCGCGGATTGTTCGTCGCTGGACGTCATTCAGGCCGAGTGCAACGCGGGCAAACTGCGGTTCTGGTTCGACCCGCAGGGGGAACTGTATATCGTCTGTGAAGAGGCCCAGCTGGAAGAAGTCTCGACACCAATCATCGGTGCACACCCCGTTGCAGAACTAGCCCGCTGGACTTTTCAAGGAGAAGCCGCCGACGGTCCGACGGTACAATGGCTGTTGGATGAGTTGGATCGAGCCGGCATGCCCTGTACGTGGCGAGCAGCGAAGCGGGCAGCGGCCGTTCATCCGACGATTCAGTGGGAAGGCGATCTCATTCCCACGGGCGATGGGTTGTCCAACCGGACCAACATGGTACACGTGATGGCATACGGCCTGGCGGAGAGCCAGGGATTCGGATTGGTCTTGCGGGTTCTGGGCGCAAAAGATCGGCAGATTTGCCGCATCCTGGAAGTGCTCGCCGACCACATCACACAGCGTTTTTCAGGGAATTGCCTGGTCGGGACGACCATTATCCCGGGACGTGAATGGGAAAGTTGGCTTGCGCAAGAGGGCCGGACGGCACTCGGAGGCAGATGACGGGACCAGACGCTGCACGACGAAGATGTGCGTGAATCAGTGGGCGGGTTCGTGGGAATACCGTCCATTCCCGTTGGAATAAGTCGATGCCCCGTTGCCGTTTGCGTATCCGGCGGTACTGTGTTCCGCACCGGCCCGGCTTACATGGCTGCGGCCATTCTTCTTGTTGACACATTCCACCAAGGCCCATAACCGAAGAGGATTCACTTTTTGGTTGCGCGCCACTTGGAGCGACGTCCCTTCTAACACGGTATTCAGCGAAAGATCGGTTCTCCAGCCCAAATGCTTGGTCAGCGGCGAGAGGACCCGTTCCACCGCATTGATCACCTTGTTCCCATTGCTGAAATGGTTCAGCATGATGATGCGGCCGCCGGGCCGGCAGACGCGGATCATTTCGTTGACGACTTTCCGATAATCCGGCACCGCCGTGACGACATAGGCTGCGACAACCGTATCAAAGCTATCATCGTCGAACTCCATGGCCCCGGCATCCATGATCTGGAGTTGCACATGCGAGAGCTGTTGGGTTTCAGCCCGTTCCTTCGCCTTCGCCAGCATACCTTCCGAGAGATCAATTCCAACTATGCGGCAATGGCTGGGATACATGGGAAGGGCGATGCCGGTTCCCACCCCGACTTCAAGGACATGTTCGCCGGGCTGCACATTCAGATTGCGAATGGCTGATTCGCGCCCCTCCTGGAATACTTTTCCAAACACCTGATCGTAGAAGCCCGCATAGGTCGTATACACCCGTTCGATCTTGTCGCGATCCATGATCTCCTCCACACCTCAGACGGCCTGCACCCTGCAGAGCAGCGGCACAGGAACGAAGGCGGCCAAATCGACACAAGGTGAACGCTACTAAGCAGAATATCCGGACGATGCACAGACCTGCCCGGACCGCAAACGGAGGCTACTCTAGCCAAGTCCCTCCACTGAGTCAACACACTTCTTCGGCATTCTGTGCCTGTCACTCCGGACCTTCTCACGATCGGCTTGATTCACATCAAGCCCCTGTGGGATAGGTACCCGGCATGGTATTAGCCGGACTGTTTGCCAGCGTGTTGTTTCTTGGGCTGATCCTGGGTGACTGGCTCTACTTCGTCCGGTTCACACCCGATGCCGTCCGCTATGGGTGTAGCGTCGCCAGGAGCCGGGATCGGTGGACCGCCAGCACCATCGAGACGGTCCGCAGCCGGTTTTCCGCCGACGGCGTGCTCATGCTGCCGCATGGAATCGCGCGGTTCTATCCCGACATTTCTCAAATCGCGATTCGTCCAAAATATCGCTTCTTTTCAATCGGATTCCGCTCGGCCTGGCCGGTCAAGGGTCTCATTCACCTCTCTGCAGGAGATCAGGCGATGGACGCACTGTGCGTGAAGCGGATCCCCTGGTCGTCGGCGCTGATGACGCTGCTCTGGTTCGGCATGGTAGCGATCGGATCGCTGGTGTTTGTGGTCACCTATACATGGGATGGAGGATTTGCCTCTCTGGAAGGGGTCTTCATGGGAGTGGGCCTCGTCGCCGGCGCCCTGCTCGTCCTGGCTGCTGGACTCGTCACCGTAACGATGTCCTACCGATTGGAGAACAACCGCCTCATGAATGTCTATGAGGAGCTGCGCGATGCGCTCGAAGGACCGGCTCGTGCCAGCTCAGATGCCGTTATGTCGTGAAACAGTTCAAGAAATGATCGTAGTCGGCGGGCAGATCCAGCGCCGACCGATTACGTGCCAGGCCGGCAATGATCCCTCGATGCTTCTTGGCCAGGCCGGACGTGTGAAAGGCCCGCGCAAACTGCTCCCATCGCGCAGCGGAATCAGCTATGATTCGGACCTGTTCTTCTTTGGGCAGCGCATGCACCGCGGTCGTCAAGGCTCGAAGCGCTTTCTCCACACTTTCGTACGGCGGCGCGAGTTTGAGCCGGGAATAAAAAGTATTGAGATGCCGGCGAAACTCGTCTTTGAGCACATGGATCGGATCCTGCTGGGTCGAATTGGTATTCGGCATGTCCATCATGGGAATCATACGGTAGAGGCTGGAACTATCACAACTCTTCAATGGAGGTCGTCATGAAGCGGATGTTCGGTGGAGTACTCGGTGTGATCGTCGTGGCGCTGTTAGCCGGCTGTTCGTCCTATCATTCCCACCATCATGGGATGATGGGCGGCGCGGCCGGAGACGCCTATTGGCAAAAGGGCCGGCAAGACATGGCGGCGTTGATCGACCGGACGGTAAAGGATCCTGACAAGGCAAAACAGGTGAATGAGATCGTCGGCGAGATCGTCGAACAATTAAAAGCAGGCCGAGAACAAGAACGGGGCTATCACCGGCAACTGTATACCTTGAACGGCAGCTATTCGGCGACACCCGCGGACTTCACCAAGATACTGAACGAGGCGGGCCAGCAACGGATGGCGACCTCGGCGAAGATCCTCACCTTGCGATTTAGGATGAAGAATCTCATGACAGAAGACGAGTGGAAAGCCTTGACCGATCAAATGCTGTCCTACAGCAGCAAGTACCAGCATGGGGGCACCGGAGCGAAGACGAGCTACTAGATCCTAGCGTTGAGCCGCTGCGGCCTTCAGCGGCACGGACATCCACGTGGCGCCGGCGTCGTTGGAGCGGTAGAGGCCGCTGCCGTTCGTGCCAGCGTAGAGCATCTGAGGGTTCGATGGCGCCATGGCCAAGGCTCTGATATTGAGCGTCGTCAATCCTTGATTCATCGCCTGCCAGGTCTTGCCGCTGTCCGAACTTTTCCACACTCCGGCAGGACCGCCGAGATAGAGCAGCGATGAGTCCGTTGGATGGAGGACCACACTGCTGATATACGGATCGGTCACGGACTGACCGATCCGCTCCCAGTGCTCGCCCTTATCCACCGTGCGAAAGAGCCCTTTCGTCGTGCCTGCGTACACGACGTCCGGCTTGGTCCGGTCGATCTCAATGGCATTGACCCCTAGAGCCATGGCCGCCATCAGTTCTGTCTCGGGGATCAACCCCGTATTGATTTTCTTCCAGGTCGCCGCGGCATCGTCAGACCGGTAGACCCCTCCGGTTGTCCCGCCATAGAGCACCGCCGGCTCTTTGGGATTGATCGCAATCGACGTCACAATGTGGACTTCCTTCATCCCGTTCATCCGCTCGATCCATTCACGGCCCGCGTCTTTCGTATAAAAGGCACCGACCGTCGTGGCCGCATAGATCTGTTCGCTGGCCGCCGGGTGAAACACGAACTGGTTGATGAACGACACGTGCTCTTTCAAACCCACATTATGCGGCAGCCAATGCTGCCCGCCGTCCGGACTCTTGTAAACCGCATCCCCCATCGTCCCGGCATAGATGGTCGCCGGCAGCAGCGGATCAATCGCGAGCGTCGTCACCCGCCGCGCACTGAAGCTCGGAAACTTCTCCCAGGTCCCTCCCCCGTCGCGAGATTTGTAGACCGCATCGTTGGTGGCAACGTAGAGGATGTCAGGATTCTTGGGATGCAGAGCGATCGAGACGACGGATTCGCTCTCCTTCTGGCAGCCGAGGGAAAGCAGGGCGAGGGACAAGAACGCGAATCGAGCGAGGGAGCAGGCGGCTTGGGTCAACATGGGGTAGTGGCGAGAGACCTAATCACAGCTATAAGAAACGAGTCAAGCAGAGGTCTGCTTGAGGACCATTACGATATTCGAATGATCCAAGAACTCCTCGGACACAAGGATGTTACTACGGCCATGATCTATACGCATATTCTGAATCGGGAGGGACATGGCGTAGACAGCCCGGCAGACCGCCTCTGCCTGTGAGTGGTTAGTTGGGATATACTGCGGGCCGCGTGCAGCAGACTTGATAGTTAGCCTGTTGAAAAGTCGGCTAACAAGCGCGGAGGCGGAATCGCTCCGTCGGCGCTTCGCGCCGCAGCATTCTTGAATAGCCAACCCATGCCTGTCATCCGAGTCAAAGTTCGACCCAATGCGCGTGAGAGCCTTCTTGAGGAACAAGAAGACGGATCGTACACAGCACGCCTGACGGCGCCGCCCGTGGATGGGAAGGCGAACGCAGAACTTGTTGCGCTGGTAGCAAAGTACTTTGGCGTCGCCAAGTCGGCGGTCACTATCAAAGTCGGTGCGGGATCGCGCGTGAAACTCGTCTCCGTAGCTGTTCACTGAGCACACCGGCCTCAGACAGTGTGAGTTCCCCCCCATTGGCATTCCGTTGATAACGCAGACGATTGCCCCCGCCTTGACGGCTTCCTCCACCAGGGATTAGGCTCATAGATGAACGGTCGGTGTTCTTATGACACTCTTGCTCACCACGCTCCTGGTCCTCATCCCGTTCACCGTCTCAGCGGAGTCTCGCGGCGGTGTGACCGTCGGCCCTTCCTCTGTTCCTTCTGCTGGCGGCATGCATATTTTTGGGATGCTCGGCCTTGGAAGTCGAACCCCTGAGTCGCCCTTCCCGCACATTCGCGGAAAACATGCGAGAGCCTTCAGGCCTCTGATTGGCTCCGCACCGGGCCAGAATCTCACGATCATCAATGTTCAGGTCGAACCCCAAGAAGAACCGCCTCCCCCGCCGCCAAAACCTGCCGCTCCAGCCAAATTCTGGACC